>NZ_MXQD01000043.1:0-115897 GCF_002165585.1 Paenibacillus sp. MY03
GGGGCTGTCCGAGAAGTGAACTTTTAAGGTAGCCCCGTTGTCTTTATGGCCCGATTATATGGGTAGGGGCCTGCACCTGGGCAAACGTGTATGAAGAATCATACACAATACACCAAATAGGCCTGCACCTGGCCAAACGTGTATGAAAAATCATACACAATACACCAAACTAGCCTGCACATAGCCAATCGTGTATGAAAAATCATACACAATCCACCAAATAGGCCTGCACCTGGCCAAACGTGTATGAAAAATCATACACAATCCATTAAATAGGTCTGCACCTGGCCAAATGGTTATCCAATAAATCAGTGAAAACGGAATGCTGGATGCTCGTTTTGGTTAAATGTTAAGTGGCAGGCATCCAATTGCCCTTTTCTTATCCTCTCTATGTCGACAGCCTTTAATCAAACGAAATTAAAATAGACCGCTCACCCAACACAGGCAGCGGTCTAACACAATTATTTATGATTACAACTGTATTGAATTTGCCATAATCAATTCAAAAAACTCATCAAGAGAATTTGCTACCTTTTCAACTTCTTCGAATTCGGGCTCATAGCCACGTACAATAGCACCTTTTTCATTTGTTAAATCAATCGCATAGAAGGAATACCCACCATTAACTGACATAACGATTGGCAAGTAGTTATCCCACCACGCCGTTATTTCTGATTTCAAACGATCATCATCCATTGCTGATTCTAAACTGAGCAATTCAAATTCATTCCATTTAAATTCAGTATCCAAGCTATTATTAAACTCGTCCTCACTAATAAACCAAGTCATTTCATCTGGTGTAGTACATTTTTTAACCACACTTAAAAAATCTAAATATTCATTTGGGATTTCATGATATCTAGATATAATGCTGCTATCTAAATTTAATTGATGCCCAGATTTTTCGGTTATATCCCAATTGTTTTCATTAGCCCAAATCATAAATTCGCCAATTTTTCTATTCATATGTATCACCTTCCAATCGTTTTCTAACCGCTTCTGTTTAACGATTCTGGATTCACAAATCCGTATTGATCGGCTACTTTCGAAAACAACCCGACAACGTGAGCCGCGTAATCTTTCTTATTTGAAAACGCCACATCATAACCTCCATCCCCCTGGTTGATCAGCTAATTTAGCAATTTCCATATTTATACTTGTTCGATTCAGTTTAATTCAATCTCCATGTCCAGGCAACACCCGCTGGAACGAGAAATTTAGCAGTTCAAGAAACGGATAGAGATGAATCATGATCAACCCCTACTACTTTTCAGAGGAAATGGTCACAATAACTCCCCCCATATTGTCACCTGAAATCTGATAGTTTTTATCGATTGGCACATCAATTGTTGTCTCTGCGGAAATCGGGTAATAGTGGATTTCATAGGTTTCGCCATCTATAGGAACCGCGACCTGTTTTTGCTCTTTCAGGTGAGCCAAATATTCCTCCAGTGAAAAGTTGTGCATCTTGATAATCGCACTATGCGGTAGCCCTACGAAACGATAATGCCAAGGTTCGTATATGGTGCCCGTAATTTCTGTCTTGTCCCTTGGATAACGCAAAATAAATCCGTACCTCCAAGCATTTTTCTCCAGCCATTTCCCCTCGGGTGCAAGCTCCATTTTCATTTCGGTAGACCCGATATCGAGAGCCAGGCCGAAATTGTGTTCGCTGTGGCCCGCGGGCATGGCAACCTCCGAACCCATTTCACTATGGAGCTGCTCCTGTTCTTCCATGCTTCGATATCCGCTGTTGATGATAAAATTGTTTACGTTATCTTTTTGTGCCGCTTGAACCATCTCCATAAATACCCGTCCCACACTCTCCGACACCCGAATAGTGTCATCCAGCAAACGGTATCCCTGTACCAGATCTACATGCCGAGAGAGCTGGACGATATCGGATTCGATCGTTTCTTGCTGAACGGGGTGCTCTTTGTTCACAAGTACCAGATTGCCCTTATAGACCTGATCTTTTGCGATTGTTATGGTTCGTATGGTTCGGTACTCCTCATCCAGAGTTTTTTCTTGTGCCTGATCGTATTCGTTGCCTGACTTCTTCAGCGTACCTTGCGTGTTCTGTTGAATCGCGATATAACCACACAAAAAAAGGATGACAAGTATAAATAAACTCTTTTTCATAGACAGCTTCCTCCTTTTCATTCACAAACTCAGATTAGAGAAAACTATTTAAATAAAAGCAGGGAAAAAAATAAATCTTTTCTAAACGTTTATTTTCGAACAAAAAAAACGCTGCCTTCCATAAGGAGCTTGATGCTCCTTTAGGTTGACAGCGTTTTTAACAGCTATGACTTCAGTTTTTCCTCCGCTTATTTGCTTTTAATCAAATTCCATATCGCTTGCGCTGCTTCTGCACGCAATTTATCGGATTTCGGATCAAATACTTGCTCCGATTTCCCTCTCATCAATCCCGCTTGAATCGCTTTGTCCACTCCGCTTGCTGCCCACGAGGATACATTCGCATGATCAGCATAGCCCTGTAGTTTATCACTTTCAGCATTACTCAACCCATGCTTGTACTCGTAAGCTCTTACGAGCAGCAAGGCCATTTGCTCGCGCGTAATTTCTTGTTCAGGTGCAAACTCATTGGCATTGATGACCTGCACTAAACCTGCTGCATACGCCGCTGCAATTTCTTCTGCAAGCCATACTTTTTCCATTTATTGATCCTCCTGTATCGAACCAAATACGTTAGCAATAGCTGCCCCTTCATTATAAATGAACTCACGCCCTGCAAACAGATGCGTATCCTCCGAATGTCCGTGATCGGCCCAGTCCGTTCACTCACACAATGGATTTTGTGCATCAAACGAAAAAAAATGATACGATGTATGATGGATAACGGACTTTGCTATAGCTAAAGTCGTTTTTATATAGATTGCATAAGGAGAAGATACAATGAGTAACGCACAAAATTTTTGGCTTGATTTGCCGAAGCCATTTTTTATACTGGCACCCATGGAAGATGTCACGGATGTAGTATTTCGTCACGTCGTTAGCAAAGCTGCAAAACCCGATGTATTTTTTACGGAATTTACAAATACGGAAAGTTATTGTCACCCTGAAGGAAGAGGCAGTACTCGTGGCCGGTTAACGTTTACAGAGGATGAGCAACCGATTGTCGCTCATATTTGGGGCAATAAACCCGTGTATTTTAGACAGATGAGCATGGATATGAAAAAACTTGGTTTCCGAGGCATCGATTTAAACATGGGATGCCCGGTGCAAAACGTCGCATCCAATGGAAAAGGCGCCGGATTAATCCAACATCCTGAAGTTGCGGCAGAAATTATTGAGGCAGCAAAAGCAGGCGGATTACCGGTAAGCGTTAAAACAAGATTAGGTTACCATGAAATTGACGAGTGGCGCGATTGGTTGGGACATATATTAAAACAAGATATTGCGAACCTTTCCGTTCACCTTCGGACAAAAAAAGAGATGAGTAAAGTAGATGCCCACTGGGAACTCATCCCCGAAATCAAAAAATTACGCGATGAGGTTGCTCCGAATACATTGCTGACCATTAATGGAGATATTCCTGACCGCGCAACAGGATTAAAATTAGTCGAACAATACGGCGTTGATGGCGTCATGATTGGCCGCGGCATTTTCACCAACCCATTTGCATTTGAAAAAGAACCTAAAGAACATAGCGCAAAGGAGTTTCTCCATTTGCTTCTTTTACAGCTGGATCTTCACGATAAATATTCAAAAGAAATCGAACGACGTCCATTTAAACCGCTTCTTCGCTTTTTCAAAATCTATGTTCGCGGATTTAGAGGCGCAAGTGAACTAAGAAACCAATTAATGGATACCACGTCAACAGATGAAGTTCGTCGTTTAGTTAAACATGTTTTAGATAAAGAGTTGGATTGAGGCATATTTGCCTTTTTACGGTCCATCGGCGTTTTTAACGCCTACAGCTGCTCGTTTGCCTACTTTTTGGAGCCTTAAGCGTTACTAACGCCTATGGACGTTAATCTGAGTTACTTTCCAGTCCATCGGCGTTTTTAACGCCTACAACGGCTCGTTCGCTTACTTTTTGGAGCCATAACCTTTCTAACGCCTATGGACGTTAATCAGAGTAACTTTCCGTTCCATCGGCGTTTTTAACGCCGACAGCTGCTCGTTCGCCTACTTTTTGGAGCCATGTAGGTTTTATCGCCAATAAGAATTTCACTTCCAAAGCAAGCTCGGAACCATATAAATTCTGACGTGGTAAAATAGGCTTCTCACAAAGTTCGGTCTGAACTCGTGAGAAGCCTATTTGTTATTTATGTGATCAAATGACGTTTTTTAACTTGAGCTTCATCGCTTTGCCGGATTTCGAGTACCGGACTGTATCCGGTCCCAAACGGGACAAAAGCGTAACGTTCCACCCATGTAATGTCCGGATGCACGTATCCGGTCACTCCGTCCTCCCATCCTTTTTTTCCTTGGAACGTGCTGGGCCCGACGAAATATGGATCTCCCGAGTAATGATGATGAGGCCCCAGCAAATTGCGCAGCGTTCCGGTCAAATGAATCGTAATCGTATTGACTCCGGGATTCAGCAGGTTCGTAAGCTCCCATTCGTAAGCTCCCCATGCCAGCCTTCCCGCGCTCGTTCCGTTAACGTCAACGCTTATTACGCAAGTGGTCGGCTCCTGTAGACGCAGCCACGCGCTTTGCCCCCGACCGTCCCATTCGATCTCTTTTTCCAACGACAGCGTTCCTTGAAAAAAGTGAAAGCCCTGACTCGTCAGCTCGTCGATCTGGTAATGAGTTCGTTGGGGTCGGATCTCGTACGCATCCACCTGTGCCTCCACTAGGTTTTGCGGAGGGCTCCAAGAGCTCCAATACGAGGATGGCTCGACCGCCGTCTCGAAAACGCCGAGCAAGTACAAGCTCTCCAACTCCGTCTTGTGCACGAATCGGTTCCGCTCCGTCTCGAACGCGCCGGAATCGTCCAAATAGCGATGCTCCATCCGGCCTTCGAACACTCTATGAACGACGAGGGTGTTCATCCCGCTCCTGACGTAGGGACCGATCTCCGCTTTCTCGATCGAAGCGTCCAACCATGCCCCCTCTGTCTGTAAGGGGAGCGTGAGGTCGTTTAAGGAGAAACGGCAGGAATGCAGGTCTTCTCCCGCCAGAATTAACCCTTGGCGGCAAGCAAGGTCAGGATGGACGCAAAAAGAAAAAGCCAGTTCGATATCCAGCCGCTCCCGTCGGGAGACCAGAAGCTGCTGGACGTGCAACACGTCGAGCGGCTTGCTCCACGCTTCTTCTCCCGACAGCCGGTAGCGGCATCGGTCCAAGGTCAACGCGTTAAGGACCTGATGCTTTAAGCTCCAAGCTCCCCCGAGCTCGAACGAGCTTCGTAGCCCTTTGCGTTCCAAGCGCTCTTCGGCGACTGGCGCAGCCTCCGGAAGTCTCTTCGCCGCAAACAGGATGGATTCGCCAGGACCGAGCGTGAACGTATGTCTCGTCTTCCCGTCCGCTATCGCGACGGATTGCACGTTCCTCTCGCCCGAAAGGGCATCGACCGCCCACACCTCGCAAGCCCCGTCCCACGTAAGCGCCAGTTTCCGAAGGCCGGGATCCCGGCGGGCGTGAAAGAGAAACAGCGTCCCCTCGTCCTCAGTTCTGCGGTGATGAGCAATGATGTCTTTGGCCGGTCGCCCCGCTTCGTCGGCAAGCCGATACAGGGAGGGCGTTTCCCGCAGCACGAACTCAAACGCCTTATACGTCGGCATGATCCGCTTTACATGCACCTCGCACCATTCCCGCAGCGCCTCCGAGGGCTCCCCCTCGATGTGGCCCGGATATTCCCCCGCGCTGACGACCGTTCCTCCCTGCTCCACGAACTGCCTTAGCAGTTCAAACGTGCTCTTCTCCAGCGAATACAGAGCTGGCAGAAAAACGAGGCTGTACCGGCATTCGCCCACCTTTAGCCGGCCCTGCTCGACCTCGCCGTATCGGCTCAGCAGCGTCTCGTCTCCATAGTCGAACTCCCGCTGCATGTCCAATAGAAGCTGCGAAATTTCCCCAAACCTCCGGTCAAGCTCTCTCACGGCATGAGGCCGTTCCGGCTCGTAGAGACACCACGCGCTGGTAATCGGATGAATGACCAAAATGTCCGCCGCGGATGTTCCAGCGGTCAATCTGTTCTGGCGGTTCTCCACATAGCGATTGAATAAGTCGAAATGCGGCCACCAGGGCTGATGCGGCGACAGCGAAGGCGGATAATCCCGTTTGCGTGCGCCTCGCAGCGAGTAGGACGCCAGGTGCTGGCACTGCACGTTGATTCCGAGCGCCAGCTGCCAATCGGCGATCCACTTCAAATCTTCGAAACGCGCTCCCCAGCCGCTGCAGCCAAACGTCTCCGCCAGCACCTGCCTCCGACCGAGCTGGCGCGCCGCGCTCGCCGCCTGCTTGATCAGAACGGGGCGGGTCAGCCGCAGACCAAGGTGGTCGATACCCGGCATCTGCATCCATTCGTAATGAGGCATCGCCGCGCCGATCTGCGACATCTGGAAAAGAAGGGTATCCTCGGCAGCCATGTGCCCCGTGAAACATAAACCGTTTTTCTCGCACCATAGGCCGATCTGAGCCGTGTATGAGGCGACAAATTGCTTCGTAACCGTCTGCCAATAGTCATGCCTGATCTTTGCCGTATCCGGTTGCTCGAACCAAAGCGCGGGAAGCGCCGACAGCAGGTCGTAGCCGCGGCCGGTTTCGAAAGCCGCGGTCAACGATGGCGACCAAGGCCATTGGCCAACCGCGTACTGGGGCTCGTCGGTAAAAACACCCCGAATCGTACTCCCGAATTCTTGGCCAAAGCGCTCCTTGTACTTTTCATGCGTATGAAGGATAAAGAACGCGACGGCCTCGGGGTTGAGAAGATCGGTATAGTAGGGATTAACGTCATAATAGACATGGAGCACCTGGGAAGCCGCATGCAAAACCTCCTCCGGCGCGATCTGCCGCCACGGTCCCTCTTCCCCATCCCGGATGTAGCAGGCCAGACTACGGTCCGTCAGCCGAAACCTTGCCGGTTCGACGATTTCGCGGCACAGCCATTTTTGCTGAAATCGTTCCCCTTCGCCGGGCACCTTGCCCCCGCAAAATCCGCTGGGCCACGCATCTTCGTCGTAAAGCCAAATTTCCATGTCCAGCAGCTTCGCTTCTTCTACCGCCCAGCCTACGGCTTCCATCCATTCGTCTCCAAGGTACGGCGTTTGCAGTCCGCCTCTGGCGTGAAGGAAGACACCGTGAAGGCCCGCTCGCTTGAATTCGCCCAGTTGCCGGCCAATCTCCTCCCGCTCCAGTTGGTCGTTCCACGACCAGAACGTCAAATTTCCTTTTGTCCAAATCCGGTTATTAGCGAGCATGATTCATCGCCGCCTCCAGCCATTCCGCGCAGCTTTCCCGATCCCAGCCGTCGATTAAATTCTCCCTCTCCAAAGCCTCCCGCCAATGGGACGCGGCCTCCTCCCACCGCCGCTCGATGGCACAAAGCTGGCCCGACGATTGCGAGTGGATGGAACGAAGCTTGGTCGAGACAAAATCGTAGTAGCGCATCAATTCGGCCGCGTCGGCGCTAAGCTCGATGGAGGACGAAGCGACGGCGGCAGGGTCATCGGAGGACAGGGCAGCTGTCCCAAGTTCGTCGGACAACAGGCCGGCAGGCTCATGATACGACGGGCCGGCTGCTTCAAGCGGCGCTTCCAGAATGGCCAGCGCACGCCGGCATTCGTCGATCCGGGCCCGCGGAACGGCTCCGTCGTCCATAGCGGGCTGCCAGCCGAAAACATCCTCCCCGTCCGTCCTCAGCCATGTATCGATAAATCTGAGCTTGAAAAACTCCGTATTGTAAGCCGTGAGTCCGGCCAGGGCATCCGACAGCCGATCCAGACGCTGCCGGCTAATCTCGGCATACGGACCGTACAAATGACGGCATAGGCTTTCGATCGTCGTCTCCGTCTCTTCTTCCTCCCAAGCCATCCGGGCAAAAACATAGAGATTCGGCCACATCGCGGCACGCTCCGAATCCATCTCCCGCCCGGCGTCGGCCGCGGTCACCGCCTGTCCGGAGATTTCCTCCCGGATGATGCGGACCGACTTGCCGTAAGGCACGATCAGGCTCATGACGCCGCTCGCCCCAATGCGGCGAAAGGAAGCCATGTCCTCTCCGATCGTCCGGAACAGCGGCGGAAACAGGGCGGTCAGCATCCAATAATCGGAATAATATTCGAACGCGGTCAGTCCCGTTCCGAACGTCCCGCACGCCTCCGCCCATCGGTCGACAGCCGCTTTGAACCTTACGTCGCGAGGCAGAATAGGCTCCTCGAATGAGTCCCGGTAGTTCCGTCCCCAGCAGGCGATCAAAGTGTCCAACTCGCTTGATGTCGGAACGTCCTCCAGCATGCTCCACTCCAACTGCGCATTATAGGCGATGTGTTCTACGTTCACCTTAATGCCTTTCGCGTCGAACGCTTTGCGAAGCCGATCGAGAAACCCGATATAGGCGGTCATGAACCCGGCTCCGCGGCAAGCGGAGCAGCCGCATACATGCTTATTGTCGTTGGGCCATAGCGATAACGTTCGCAGCGCGTCGCCTTTTTCCAGCTCCCTTTCCGCAAAAGAGACGACGTTTCCGACCATGACCTCGACGCCTGCCTCGCACGAGTAGCACGGCTGATCGATCATTCGCGCGCCATCCTCCCCCGCCAGAGCAAACCATTCCGGATGCTCCGGATAAAGCTCCGCCGCCGGGAAAAACCTGCCCAGACTATGGCCGCCCAACGTGAGCTTCAACTGCCTTCTGGCAAGCTCGGGTCTTAATTGCTCCTCAAACCGCTCCCACAGCTCGATCGTAAAAAACAGATCGTTTAAGCCGTTTTTGACGGACCAATCGATTAAAGCCTTGGCGTATTCGGACGTCTCCGAGCTTTCCAGCACGATCCCCCTTCTCGAAAACGCCGGCTTGTAGCGTCGGCTGCCGACGACCGGTGCGGGCTCGCCCACAGGAACGGAGCGATGTGCAGGAGTTGGCCAGGAGATTCCCGCATGCTCTTCCAAAAAGCGATACGCGCCATACAATACCGCTCTCGGGCTGCCGCCAACAATGACCGCGCCGCCGTTCTCGGCGAATATCCGAAACCCGTCCGCTTCCTCCCGATTACCGTCCGCCGTGTCGAGCACGCGCAGCACGATCGCACCGCCTCCGTCTTCCCCCTCTTCCATCGAACAAGAATACCCGGCAAGAGCCAGATGCGTTTTCAGCTCGGACGCCGCGAAAAGCAGCACTTCATGAGTCGACTTGGGTACCAATATTCGCAAGCCGGAGTCGAGATGGTCCGATAGACGATAGCTTTCTTCTTTTCCCACTGCAACAATCCCCCTGTCCGATATTCGCGATAAGGGGAAGGCAAGGCCCGCCATCGGCACCTTGCCTTCCCGTACAACTATTTTTCCGGCACAGGCAAAACTCACCTTGACAGCAAGTTATAAAGCACCTGTGCCATTTCTGCCCTGGTGGTAGTGCTTGTCGGCGTAAGCTTTCCAACACTTCCTCCGATGGTTCCGGTTTCTACTAACAATGTCATAGCGTCCTTTGCCCACGAAGCAATCTGCCCTGCGTCGCCGAAGCTTGAAAGTGTTTTGCCGGAATTGCCCTGCGGCAGCTTGTCGAAGGCCTTTAAAGCGTTGTACAGCAGAGCAAACATTTCCTGCCGAGCAATCTCCCTGTTGGGCGCAAACCTATTATTTCCTATGCCTTCGGCTATTCCCAATCTTTTTGCCGCAGCCAGATAGCCGGTATAGTATTTGCTCCCTGCATCTGCGAAGTTATTTGACCGATTTTCATCCGGGGCAATCTCATAAGCCCTCATCAGCATGACAAGGAATTCACCTCGAGTCAGCCGTGCATTGGGGCTGTAATTGCCGTTGCCTGTACCTGTAGTGATACCTCTTGCCGCAATAAAGCCCACTGCCTTGTTGTACCATGCATTTGCCGCTACATCTGCAAAGCCAACCGGATTGTATCCCACAGCATAGTCGCTGAAATGAGTGGTGGTAAAAGTCACTGTGCCAGCGCTCGCGTCATAATGTCCATTGGGAACCGCTATAGCCTTACCGCTTCCATCGATGAACCAAATTATAATTTTTTCAGGATGGGCAAGCTCTGCTGCTGACGGTGAATAAGGTATCGTTACCGTCACAGATGCGTTCGGGTTGTTCCACTCTAATTGCTTCCCGTCTATGGACATGGAAAGCTTGATCAGCGGTCTTTTGCCAATGGCTTTTTTTAATGCCTCAGGCAGTACGGATTTATTACCCTCGCCGATAGAGATTTCCGCTTTTGATCCAGCTACTCCTTTTGCGCCCGTCAGCATATTCGATGGAACAGTAACGCTGCCTTTATCGGTATTAACCCTCAGAGCGCCTTGCCTATCAGTCGTTGACAGATATGAAATTGGAATACCCGTGGTATAGATATCGACGTCCGTGATGGATGGGACTGTAATCACGGAAGTTCCGCCATTTGATAAAAGGTTGTTTATTGAAGCCGTCTCTAAAACTGCAGTTCTAGTTTTTGCATCAACCTTAATGGGCAGGGTCGTATCTTTTGCACCGTTGCCTGACGCATCTATCACTTTGATGACTGCGTTATAAGCTGGTGTGGAAGGCGTGCTGACTCCGTTATTGCCTGTTGAACCGTTATTATTTCCGGAGCTTTTCCATTCCGCTGTTACCGTCACATTCTTTGCGGGCATGGCAAATGTAGTGACAGGGTTGTCTGAGTCGGTAAAAGTCACACCATCGCTAGAACTCCACCCCCCGAACGTATAATTGCTGCGGCTGCCGGCATTTATGGTAATAACCGCACCTTCCGAGTAAGTGCCCGCCCCCGATTCGGCTGCGTAACTTCCGTTTACTGCAAGTGCATAATTTGCTGCAGGTTTTTCCTCAAATACGGCCTTTACATTTACCGCCTCATTAGGCATGGTGAATGTATTTCCATCGATTGTTAACCCTTGCGGACTGACAACCTTCCATTCTTTGAAGATATAGCCCGCCTCTGGTGTCGCGTTCAGCTCAACTATGGTATTCACTCCCGCAGAAGCGACATTGGCGCTCGCTGTGCCGTGACCTTCGGTTTCAACCGCGATGCTGTAGCTGTCCGGCTCAGGGTTGCCAACTTCGGGCACGAACAAAACGTCTCGGAAATAGTTCGTACTGTTAAACGTGTAGATCGGCATCGTTCCGATCACGGTCGTGCTCACTCCGCTGTCCTCGTAGGTGACCAGATCCCCGTTGACGAACGGTTGGGCGAAGCCTTGCGGCGAAGCCGCATAATAATAATCCGACGGCCCGTTCGTGATCGAGACGATATAATCCGTTCCGGCGGAGACTTCAACCGGTTCGGGCAGCAGGAACTCCCGCCATCCGGGATGCCTCGTGGACACGTTCCACGTATATGGACCGGCGATTCGCTGCCCGTCGCTTACTCGCCAGAGAGAGACCAGATGGGCTCCTCCTTCGTCGGGATGGGCGTACAGGCGAACGCCGACGATACGGCCGTCCGCCGTCGTTTGGAATTTCGTCCCCAACTCGTAACGGGCGTCGTTGGAGAAGCCGAGCGGAACCTCTGCGCCCAGAACGGTCTGCTCGTGGTCCGGCATGAAGACGACATCCCGGAAATAGTTCGCGTCATTAAACGCAAATGTAGGCATCGTTCCGAGCGAGGTCGTGTTGACTCCCTCCCCATAGGCTACGAAACGTCCGCTCCCGGTCGGAACCGCAGGACCCCCTTGTCCGCTTACGGCATACAGCTTGTCGCTCACGCTGTTCGTGACCGATACGATGTAGTCGCTGCCGGCTTTGATCCGGACTGGCGCCGGCAGGGCGAACTCCTTCCACCCGGACGTCCCGGCGCTTACGTTCCAATCGTAAGGCCCGGCCAGCAGCGTTCCGTCATCGGCGTTCCATAACGATACCCGATGAATGCCCGCCTCGTTTTTATGCGCGTAGATTCTCGCTTTGGTCACATAACCGTTGGTGTTGGCAGAGAACCGGGTCCCGAGTTCGTACACCTCATCGCTGTCAAAACGCTCCGGGGTTTGTCCAGCCTGCAGGCTTGTGCCATTGTTCGGCTCGAAGACGACGTCCCGGAAATAATTTGTACCGTTAAACGAATGCGTTGGCATCGTTCCGATCGAGGCCGTGCTTACGCCGCTGCCGGAGTAGGCGACCAGATGTCCTCGCTCGATCGGCTCGGCGAAGTCTTGCGGCGTGTAGACGTAAAACTTGTCATCCGCGCTGTTCGTCACGGAGACGATATAGTCGGTATCGGCCTTAACGGCCAAAGGCGAAGGCAGCTCAAACAGCTTCCAGCCCTCGTTTCCCGCAGGGAAGGTCCAGTTGAACGGACCGGCTGCCTGCACCCCGTCATCCACTCGCCAGATGGAGACGACATGCTGCCCGCCTTCATTGGCATGCGCGTACAGCTTCACATGCGTAATCGTTCCGTCCACGGTCGTCTTGAACCGGGTTCCAAGCTCGTAGCGGGCATCGTTGCTCGCCCCTGTCGGCGTTTCCCCCGCCAGAATCGACTCGCGGCCCGTCTCGGGATCCGTTGCCGGCACAGCCGCCGTCGGCGCCGAAGCCGTGACGAACGCATCGGCTACAGCAGCCGTTCCCGTGGATAGGCGATGCTTATCCGCTGATACGGTCAGCGTGGCGCTATGCGTACCGGCGGGCAGATCCAGCGCCAGAACGAACTCCTTGGCGTGCTCGGTCCGAGGAGCGTACAGCTCGGCGTAAGGATACTTTACGCCGTCAATCTCGACGTCAATCCGACCTCCGTCCGGCCCGGCGGATGCGATCAGCGACAGATACGGTCCGGAGAAAGAATAGGTCAGCTTTGAGCCCGGAACGTTCGACGATAATGCAGTGCCCCCGGAGTAAGACGGATTTGCCTCATCATTCCACGTCCCCGTCCTGACGACCGAGCCGCTTTCGGCTTCGACGGCCGCAGTGACGTAGGGAACGACGGCGAACAAGGAAGTCGCCTCGTCCTCCATATCGAAGCGGAAAGAGCTCACGTTCTCCCCTACCGTCGCCCGATTCACCACGTCCACCACTCTCGATGGCTTCGGCAGCGCAATCGACTTTATCCCCGCGTTGCCCGTAGCCGAATGGATCATCAGCAGCTTGCCGTCGGTGCGGATATTGTCTTTGCCGTCATAAGAATACACATGGGCTCCGCCCAGATTGCTGGCGATCGAACGGATCAGTCCAGCCTTGAGTGTTCCGGAACCACTGAAAATGGAGGTCCACGACCCCATGTCTTTGCGGGCGAAGGCTGTTTTGCCTGTTTCCCCATCGTAATAACCGAGCTTAACGGCGGCAGAATCGGTGACATGGAAGGACGGAGTGTACGCATATTCAGGTTCCACGGCGCCGCTGTCCTCTCCGATCCTCCAACCTCCGATCGTCATCGCGCCGCTGCCTTCGGTCGCGGGATCGGAGAAGTTCGAAATGATCGTGGCTGCGCTGGAATAATCGGACTTGGCGACGGTCATGCCGATCAGGTCGGAAATATTCGCGGCGCTGGATCCGGAATCGTCGAAATAGCCGGGTGCGCGCAGAAAGACGAGCACGTTGCCGTCCCGCTTCAAGTCGTTGATCTCTGCCCGCTGATCCGATGTAGCGCGATAAGCATTAAGGAACACGAACGTTTTGACCGAATCGGGGATGTTCGGCAAATCGGACATCACGTAATAGCCGAACTTCACGCCGCTCCGGGCCATTTCTCTCTGCTGCTGCTCGAACAGATGAAAGAAACCGTAATCCAGATAGTATTCCGGGCCGTAAGGATTGTTGGTCGGCGTTATCTGGTTGACGTTTAACGTATGATACGGAAGCGAGTTCTCGTCCACGATGACCGCCACGTCCGGCTTGAACTGCCGGTCGGCGCTTTGCAAATACCGGCTCGCTTGCACGCCCAGAAGCTTTTGGTATTCGTCCCAAATCTCCTCTTGCTTGAACCAGCCCTTGGAGTTGATATCCATCAGGTACTGGCCGCCCCCGGTGACGATCTGGTTGCCTGTCTCCCGCCGTAGCGCTTCCAGCGTTTCGTCCAGCGAGTACGTTCTGGGAGTGAACATAATGTCGTCTCGAAAGGGCAAGCCGTCGACGAGATGGGTGCGCGTGTCGTTTTCCAAAATAAACATTTTACCGTGCAGCGCCAGCGAGTCAAAGGATCCCATCGGCCCCGCGTTGATGCCCATAGCCCGATCCCCGTACTTGACGGGAGCGCTGATGAAATCCACGGTAGAGGAGGCGAGCAAGTCCCCTAGCGCATAATGGCCGTTGTTGGATGGGCGGGCGTAGTGGGCGGCGACGTAGTGGTAGCCGTACATCGACCCGAGCAGCGTCTGACCGCCGGTCTCCCGCTTGAACAGCCCTCCTGCGTAATCGATCGTCTCGGCTATTTTTTTGCTATAAAACGTTTGATAGTCGATTGCCTTGCCTTCGGCGGCTATCGAACGGAAAAAATTCTCCTCCGAATGATCTCTTTCTTCCAAGGTCGGGATGCCCGCCGTGGCAAGCGTGACTCCGGGATCATTCCAAGCCGCTTGCAGAGCCGCATCCGTCTCGTATTTATCGGTTAGCCACTGGCGGAACGCCGCTACCATCGGAGGCGAGTAGTCCTCTCCCGCTCCGATTCTTCCCTCGCTGTTGGAGTCGAAGTACCATTCTCCGCTATCCATGTTCATGATCTGAAAGCCCAGTATCCGGTCCGCATAAGGCTGCTGCTTCAGCCAGGCGATATAATCGACGACCAGGGTGTCAAGTTGATCCCGCCAATCTTGCGACGCCAAGGACGGCCATCCGGAACGCAGTCCCCGCTCCGTCACCGCGTACTGATCCTCCGCCAGATCGAACAGCTGCCCGTCAGCGATGCCGATGCGCATAATGCCGTAAGCGTTGGGATCACGCTGGAACACGTCCTCGTTGACCTGTTCGTTCCAGGCCATATCGTCCAGCACGTTAATCCAGAACGTCACATGCACGTCGCGCGATTCGGCCATCGTAATCGTATCCAGAAAAGGGCCGTAGTTCGGATGGATTTTCATCGTACTGCCGTAGTTAAACTGCGGGACGACGGGGGTACCGTTAATTTTGAACACCGGTCCGCCGTTCTCGTTGGAAATCGTGGCGGTGACGGGCCAGTTTCCGGACGCGTGCGCTTTGGAAGAAGGCCCCTGTGTAATGGTTATCGTCCCGGTCAAGCCTAATACGATTGCCAAGCAGATTCGAAGTGCCACGGAAAAACGGTTCATGTTAATTCCTCTCCTCATCTTGAGATTTCAGGCATCGTCAGCCTTTGACCGCGCCGGACATCAGTCCTGACACGAAATGCTTCTGCCCCGCGATAAACAAGGCGACCACGGGCAGCGAAACCAAAATCAGAAACGCATACACCAGATTCCAGTTCCGAACATATTGGCTGATAAAATTGTAAACGAGCATCGGAAGCGTCCATTTACCGCTGTCGTTCAGGAAAAACAGCGGCATGCTCAAATCGTTCCACACGCCGACCAGCATCAGGATCGATTGAGTCGCGATGACCGGTGCGAGCAATGGCAGGATGATCGACCAGAAAATTCTCATTGTGCCGAAGCCGTCGACGAAAGCCGATTCGTCCAGCTCGCGCGGAATGCCTTTGATAAAGCCCGTAAACAGAAAGACGGCGAACGGAAGATTCGTAGCGACGACGACCAGAATCAAACCGGTGAACGTATTCATCAAACTCAGAAATTGCAGTGTTTTGATCGTCGGAATGTACATCAGGGGAGCGACGAGGCCCGCGATGAACAAAAAATACACCCCCGACACAAACCGGCTTTGCCTTCTCGCCGTGACAAAGGATGCGACCGCCGCCAGTACAAGCGTCAGCGCAATCGAAAACGAGGAGATGATTACGCTGTTGCGCAGCGACTGCAGGATCCTCTCTCCGGACAGCACTTGACGGAAGTTTCCGAACTCCCACACCTCTGGCCACAGCCTATCGAAGGCGGAGGCTTCCATGCTGCTCTTGAAAGAGCCGAGAATCATCATCAGAACGGGAAAAAAGTAGAAGAAGGCGGCAACGGCGAGCACAAGCTCCAGAAGAGGTTTTCCTATCCGCTTTCTCATGTTAGATATCCACTTCTTTTCTTTTGAAATAGGTCAGCAGCAGGATGGAGAAGGACGTAATGAGCAAAAACAGGATCAGGTTCATCGCCGTGCCCAGCCCCCAACGACCATCGCCGAACATCTGGAAGGCGATCGAGTTAAGCACCGAGGATGCATAACCCGGTCCGCCGTTCGTCAGCACGAACACCTGCTCGAATACTTTGAAGCCGGCGATCAGACTGAGTACGACGTTGACGCTGACCGCCTGCATCATGAGCGGCAGCTTGATGCGGAAAAACTCCTGAAGCGGATTCGCCCCGTCGATCTGCGCCGCTTCTCCGTAATCGCGAGGAATCGCGAGCAGCCCGGCCATGAAAATAATCATATGAAAGCCGGTGCCCTTCCACACGTCAACGAAGCTGACCGTATACATGACGACGCTCCGGTCCACCAGCCACTCCTGCCGCAGCCCACCCAGCCCGATAAAACCGAGAAACTGGTTAAGGAAACCATCGGGATGCAGCAGCGCTGTAAACAGCACGCCGACGACGATAAAACTGAGCACGGTCGGCAGAAAAAAGACGGTGCGAAACAGTCTCTTGAATCCGATCCGGCTGCATAAAGCGACTGCGAGCAGCATGCCGAGCACGTTTTTCCCAATACTGGTCACGACCGCGAACAACACCGTATTGCCTATCGACAGCATCAGGTCGGCATTTTTCGCAATTTTGACGAAGTTGTCGAGCCCGGTAAACCGGATCGTATCGCGATAAGCGTTCCAATCCGTAAACGAATAAATGAAGCTGAACAAGGTCGGAAAAATGAACAGAGCCAAGTAGATGAGCAGAGCAGGGTACAGAAAAAAATGCGGGTAAAGCCGTCTAGCATTCATGGCGTCTTCCTCCGAGTCTGTAATTAAGGAAGAAGAGGCTTCCTTGTCGTCGGCCTCTTCTTCGGCAGCTAACCCGTTTCGCTTACCATCCCGGCAGCTCGGCGGCTTTGGCCAGCTCGGCGACTTTCTCGTCCCAAGCCTCAAGCACCTGCTTCGGTGTCTTGCCTTTGCCGAACATGTCCTGATAGAGCCGGAACAGCTCGGACGTATCCACGGCAATCAAATCGTTATATTGACGCACGACCTTACCTTGGGAGATGTACTCGTCGTATTCCGCTTGCATCAGCGGGTTAAAGCTGACCTGGACGTCCTTGAACGCCGAGAATCTCGGATCTTCCGCGTACTGAATGCCGATAATGTCCGGTTGGCTCCAAAAGTCCAGAAACTTTTTCGCTTCTTCGATGTTTTTGGAGTTTTTGGAGATGAACCAGCCCGTTACGGTACCGACGGTCAGATCGGGGTTGTCCACGCCCGGCGTCGCGAAAATACCGTAGTCGCCCACTTGCTCGCCCGCATCGATAAAATCTCCGAGCACGGTCATAGCCGCTTTCCCCGAATTCATCGCTCCCCCAAGACCGTCGAAACCTACGGAAAGATGGTCTTCGTTCACATAACCTTTCTCGAACAACTGCATGATCTGCCCCAAAGCTTCCTCGAAGCCCGGAACGTCTGCGTGCTTGAGCTGATTGGCGTTAATCTTATCCATGATATCGGTGTTCTTGACGACCTCCGAAAACGTGGTCAGTCCCCAGATTTGCGCGACCCATCCGTCTTTGTTCCCCAGATAGAACGGCGTGATGCCATTCGTCTTCAGCGTCTCGCATACTTGCAAAAGCTCCTCGAACGTTCTCGGTACGCTCAGGTTTAGATCGGCGAATATTTTTTTGTTGTAGACGATGCCCAGCGCGGAGCCAGAGGCGGCGAAAGGCAGGTTGTAAATCTTGTCGTCGATTTTGAGGATATCCGGATTGACGAGTCGGCCGACCCATGGTTCGCCGGATAGGTCGACAAAATTGTCGGTCGGGTTGTATCTTCTCGCCATGTCGGAGACGTTATGTCCGACGATATCCGGCAAATTCTTCGTTGCGATGCGCGTTCTGAGCAAAGTGTCGTACTGGCTTCCATCCACAGTCTGCAAATCGAAGGTTACGTGCGGATTGCGATTCGTGTATTCCTTAGTAATCGTTTCGTAAAATTTGTTGTTGCCTCCGACCATGATCGAAAGCGTCACTTTCTCCGGAGCCGTCTCTTTGCTGGCAGACGGCGTTTCGGATGCAGGCTGCGAACCGCTGGCAGACGGCTCGGCCTTGTTTCCGGACGCGCAAGCCGAAAGGAAAAGCAAAACAAAGCATGTTAGAAGGGCTAACGCAGATTTCTGTAGACGAAAATTCACTTGCTGATTCCCCCGTTCATTTAATGAAATTATGATCTTTTTTGTCGAGCGTCGGACATGTCCCGATCTCTATTGTAAACGCATTCAGCTCGGAGAAGAATGGACTCGTTAGGAAAACCGCATGTACGATTCGGCACAAAAATAACGCGTTTCCCGGGGGTTGGACGAATTGTCAAGTCGTCTGTTACATTAGGCAGAAGAGTCGGATCATTGCGAAAGAGAGGGCTGGCGAATGCTGAAAAACGGGAGCCTCCAGACGAAAATTTTCGTCACCTATTCGATCCTCATTCTATTAATCATCGCCTGCATTGTCGCCGCCTTGGCCGTGTACTCGTCAAAAATGGTCCAAAAAGGAGTCTATACCGGCACCGAACGCCTGCTTCAGAAAATTACGGAGCAATTCGACGGGCGCGTAAAGGATATGGAACGGATCAACGTCAGCCTGCTTCTGGATGAAAACCTGGCTAAGCATCTCTATACCCCGGCCAGCATCCCGGGCCTTGGGGTTCAAGACACAAGGAAGCTGACCAACACGATTTCCTCGATCAACGGTCCTTTCAGCTCCGCCTTTAAAATCGTCGCCTTTAATTTTGAGCACAAGTATGCCCTCTCGCCGCAGTCGTTAGACAACGCGGAAGCGCTCTTCCAGGCCGGCCTGGAAGGCATTCCGATCTTCGCACCGCTTGCGGACGGAGACGGCAGCTTCACGCTGCTTCCCCCGCATCTCGACAACTGGTCGCAGCTTCAGGTTCCGGTATTTTCTCTCAGCCGCAAAATCAAGGATGCGGCGGGTAGAGAGTACGGTTATATCGAAGTGCAGCAAAGGTATAGCGATCTAGCTCGCCTATATGAACCCGACCCGGCGATCGATTCGGAGTTCTATATATTCGATCCGA
The DNA here is from genome assembly GCF_002165585.1 of Paenibacillus sp. MY03. Classification (NCBI taxonomy): domain Bacteria; kingdom Bacillati; phylum Bacillota; class Bacilli; order Caryophanales; family Paenibacillaceae; genus Paenibacillus; species Paenibacillus sp. MY03. Next base: position 19,376 of record NZ_MXQD01000043.1, read on the forward strand.
CAGGCGACCTGTTCTATCCGCGACCGTCCATCGATGCCTCGGCCTCTGCCGAAGATGCAGAGCTGTACAAGCCTTACGTATTTGCAGGATCCAGCGGCTCGGCTTCGGTCCGCAACAGCGGGGGCGAGCCGATGCTGCTTACCTACCGCCAATCTCCGCTGACCGGCCACGTGCTGACCATCGCCCAATCTCGAGAGCAGGCGCTAGCTTCCGTCGGCCGGCTTAACGCGCTGATCGTCGGCGCAGGCTTACTGGTCCTGCTGGCGACGCTGATCGTCCTTCATCACAGCTCGAAGCGGCTTACCCTCCCTCTCCGGACGCTGGGCAGCTCGCTTAAGCAGGTGACCTTAAGCAATTTGGCGCTGAACATCGACTATACGGACAAAAACAACGAGCTGCAGCAGCTCGATCGGCTGTTCCGAAAAATGTTTTCGCGCTTGCAGCTGTCGATCGAGCAGTTGACCGAGGCGGGCGAACGGGAGGCCAAGGCGCAATTGCTGGCTCTCCAATCCCAGATCAATCCGCATTTTATCCATAACACGTTAGCGACGATCGGAGCCTCGGCCAAACACGGCGAGCAGCCCGAAAAGGTCGCGGAAATGTGCAGGCAGCTCTCTTCGCAGCTTCGCTATACGACCTCCTCCGACTTTGTTCGGGTCGAGGATGAAATCGAATATACGCGCAATTATTTAAATTTGTTGAAATACCGCTACGAGGAGCATTTCGATTTTGAGATTGACATCGAGCCTGAGCTGAGGGACATTGAGCTTCCGAGAATCACGATCCAGCCTTTCGTGGAAAACGCGATGAAGCATGCATTCGCCTCCGTTCCTCCTCCTTGGCATATACGGATCGAGGGACGGGTAGCGGACGGACATTGGAAAATATCTATCCTCGACGATGGAGCTGGAGCTGACGAGCTGGCTTTAGAGGCGCTGAGGTCGAAGATCGAGGCTTTGTTCTCCAACGAGAGGCGATCGGGAGACGAGGTCCGTACGGAATCGTACAGTCTGGGCATCGTCAACACGTATGCAAGGCTGATGCTCCTGCACGGGGAAAGCGCGACGATGAAAATCGAGAACGCTCCGGAACGGGGACTGAAGGTAAGCTTTGGCGGAAAAATCAAAACGGGAACGGAGGACGGACATGTACAGGGTAATGGTAGTCGAAGACGAGCCTCCTTTGATTCGGGACATTCGGTATGAGATCGAACGAAACTCCTCGCTTTTCCGGGTGACGGCTACCGCGATCAACGGCGCCGACGCTCTGCGAAAGCTGGAAGAGGAAACCCCGGACGTCCTGTTTACCGACATTCGCATGCCGGTCATGGACGGCCTGGAATTAATCAAGACGATCCGGCAAAAAGATCCTGAGCTCCCGTTCGTCATTCTGAGCGGCTACCGGGATTTCGACTATGCCAAGGAAGCGCTAAAATTTCAGGCCTACGACTATTTGCTGAAGCCGGTGTCGCCAGACGATGTGCGGAAGGTGTTGGCCAAGCTCGGAGCGATGCTAGAGGGGCGGAAAGAGCAGAAAAAGCGGTCGCTGCTGCTCTCCGCGCTGCATGGGGAGCAACTCCGCGACGAATCCGATGGGTTGTTCGCCGGCCGCTCGTTGGGGCTGCTTGTGGCGCTGTGCGGGGGAGCGTCCGGGGCGGAAGCAAACCCTGCCGACTTGGAGTCGGAGCTTGCCACGCTAACGGATCCTGGCACTACGGTCCGAGTATGGAGCGGGAAAACGTCCTCGGAGAAAATCGTGATTGTCGATGGGGATCGGGACGACGACGGGGAGATAGCGAAAAGAGAGCAATTGGCGAAAGCGTTGCAGCGTTTGCTGGAGGCAAGATCGGGAAAAACAGTTAACATCGCAATCGGAGCACCGGTTGCCCGGTTGGGCGACATCGCAGGATCGCTTGGTTCTCTCCGGGCTTTGCTGCGGCGAAGGGCCGAACACGGCGTATCCAAGCTGATAAGGGAGAACGAAACACCAGATGCGTCGGAAGCCGGTTCTCCTGTTACCGTTCTGACAAACGAAAGATTGATCTCCTTAAGATCAATGGTTCATCTGCAGCAGAAAAGCTTGTTCAAGGCCGAGTTGTCCTCGTTGATCGGAGAATGGCACTCGGCCCAGCTTCCCGTCCCGGACTTCACGGCCCTTGTGAAACGGACCCTCCACGCTGTCGGCAATGGGTATTGGAGGAGGGACGTCGATATCGATTCCGTCGTCGACGAAAGTATGGAAAGCGTTACTCCTAACGAAATATGGAGCGACTCTCTAATCGAGCGGCTAGAAGTTGTTTTGTTCGTGGAGAACAGCATCTCGCGCGACTCTCCGGAAGGCGTCGTCAGCAAACTCGACGACTATCTGAAGGCAAATTCCCATCGCAATTTCGATCCAAAAGAGCTCGCTTCCGGCATCGGCCTCACCGCCCCTTATTTGAGCAAGCTCTTCAAGCAATACAGAGGAATGCCGCTGATCGAATATCTCGCATATCTCAAGATCGAGAAGGCCAAGCAGCTAATCCGTTCCGACCCGGAGCTGCTGGCGAAGGAAATCGGCGAAATGCTAAGGTTCACCGATCCTTTCTACTTCAGCCGTCTGTTTAAGAAGTTCGAAGGCTGTAGCCCATCGGAATACCGCAAGCGGCTGGAGAAGCGGTAGAACCGCTCGGCCTATGGCGTTGCATAAAAAGAAAAGAGCTCGTCTTCGGTTTCCACATCAAATAACGGGAACGCGAATCCTGATTCTAGCTGGTCTGATCCATAATACAATTAAGCTGGAACGAGATAAAAAAACCGTCAGAGCATAACGCTCTGACGGTTTCTCTATGATGCCATCCATGGATTAAATCATTACTTCGTGCTTGCAAACCAATCATTCGCCTCTTGGGTCAATACCTCTCCGCCGGCGCTAAGCCACTTGGCAACGGTAGAATCGTAAGTCGCGTCGATATCAACCTCGCCCAAAATAGCTTTCATAATATACTCTTGCAGCATTGCGCTAAGATCCGGATATTTCGACTCGGAAGCAAGAGGCGCCTTCACGGCATTGCCAATACCTGTATGGTTGGTTATCGGCTTGGTCTTCTCATAACGTTGTACCGCGCGCGGACCTCCGAATGCCGACAAGAAATCCGGATTGGTCGCGAACAATAGATCGAAGAATAGTCCCGTGCCCAGGTTTTTACCTTGTGGATGATATTCGGCCGACTCCGTCCAGCCTTCCTTCATAACCCTCTGTCCGGCATCGTTATATTCCCAAACCTTGCCTTCCGCACCAAACTCGATCGAAACGTATACATCTTCATTAGACACAAGCGTATTGAGTATGGTCAGCAACCTTTCCATCTTCTCATCATCATTGGCCACTTGCTTGCCGAAAACGATGAAACGCGATAGAAGATTACCCACTAATGTGCCTGATTGACCATCGGGTCCGGTTGGCGGCGCCATATTCACATATACGGGCTGCGGTCCCGATTCAGGAACGGAATAGAAGGGTTCCGTCACATACGTATTCGCTGGATCGCCGAAAAACTCTTGCCATTCCGGATGCTGCGCTACCCACTTCGCATTTAGATGTCCATCGTTGTCCCACTGTTGGTCATCATATGAGATATTGTCCGCATAACCAATGCGGCCTGCCGAAAACTTATAAGAAATATCGTCTTGCCCGCTCGTTCTTGACTTATCGGTAATGAATTCCGGATCGATTAAGTCCATGCTCTTCCATTTCGCAAGAAGCTTCAAGGCTTCTTTGGTTTCATTTAATGTAAATCCGTACTGGAGCTTGCCATCGCGCTCAAGCCAGAGGAAGGGATTTGTGTTGTACGCGCCGAAGAGCGAGTTAAACCAGGAATGAACGTTGTCGCTTCCCATTGACATGGCATAGGTATTTTTTTTGCCATCCTGGTCCGGGTCATTATTGCGGAATTTCACGAAAACTTCTTCTAATTGTTCAAGCGTTTTTGGAACGTCGCTGCCGACATTCTTCAGCCAGTCACCACGAATTGAAAGGGCATATGGCGCAGTAGCGGCATCTAAACGAGGCAGACCATAAAGAGTACCATCCAAGCTGCCATATGTGAACACATTCGGATCTTGTTTGACGACGATGTCATAATAGTCTGGCGCGAACTTCTTAACCATATCGAGCGGAATGCCCGCAAGGACATCGTTTTTTACGTAACCAACCAATTCGCTTGTGCTAATATACATAATATCCGGAATATCACCACTGGCAAGTAGAAGATTCAGCTGCTGACTATCATCGATACGAACCGGCGTAATCGAGACATTAAACGTTTCCTCCATTAATTTCTGCGCGTAGGTGCCATCTTCAAATGGATAGTTCGGACCTTGCCACTTCAAGGCGACAGTCGCTTCTTTTGCTTCGGCGTCGTTATTGGAACCTTGATTGTTTTTTGAATCCGGGCTCGAGATCGGGCTTGCATTTGATCCTGATGTGTTTGATGGCTCGTTTTTCCCGCAAGCTGAAACTAACAAGGCGAAAACTAAAATCACCGTAAGTACTATGCTGGATTTCCTCTTCATTGATACTTCCCCCCAATTTTGGATTCATTTAACCCTTAACCGCGCCAACCATAACGCCTCGTACAAAAAACCTCTGAATAAACGGATACACACATAAAATAGGAACAATGGTTACCATAATCGCCGCAGCGCGAATGGATTCCGGCGCCGGCATATCTTTTTTCTGGACGGAACCCAAGCTGTTAATAAGCTGATCATTCATTGCTGCATTCTGTTCGATCACCAGTCGACGAATATGAACGCTGATGACATGTTTGTCCATAGAATTGATATAAATCAATGAATCGAACCAAGCATTCCAATGGTTTACGGCTTGCCATAAGCCGATCGTAGCGATGACAGGCAGCGAAAGCGGGATGATAACATGCGTAAATATTTTAATATCGCCTGCCCCGTCAAGACGGGCAGATTCTTCAAGCTCCTCTGGAATGCTCATAAAGAAATTACGTATAATCAACAGATAAAAAGCATTGACCATAGGTCCCAGTACGAGAATCCAAACATTGTCCAGCAATCCAAGATTGCGCATTAACAAATAAGATGGGATGAGACCGCCGCCAAAAAACATGGTAATAACGAATATCGTGGTGTAAATCTTCAAATGCGGCAAATATTTTTTTGATAACGCATACGCTGCGCCAGACATTACAATTAGCGATAAAACCGTGCCTGCGACGGTCCGGAATATCGTGCTTCCATAACCCGAATACACATAATTCATGGACAAGAACTTGCGATACGCTTCTAACGTAAAACCTTCCGGCCACAAAAATAAGGCAAAATCCCTGCTGTACAACCCTGCTGACGTGCTTAATGACATATTGATCAAATACACGAACGGGTACAGGATGGACAAGCAGAAAATAGTAAGTGCGGCATAGTTAAAAATGTCGAACAAAGAAAGACGTTGTTTCCCCACAGCTTGCCTCCTCTACCATAATCCTGTATGGCCCATTCGATTGACAATTTTATTCGCTATCAGAACCAGTACTAATCCAACGCCATTTTTAAATAAGCTTACTGCAGTGGATAAACTATAATTCCCTTGCTCCAGTCCGGCTCGATAAGCATAGGTATCTAGTATATCGGCGACCTCGAACACCTTGAAATTATAAAGATTAAAGATCTGATCGAAGCCCGCGTTCAGAATACTGCCCACCTGCAGAATCAACATAATCGCAATGACATTGGCAATGGAGGGGAGGGTAATGCTGAACATCTGGCGAGCTCTACCTGCACCGTCAATCTTCGCCGAGTCATAGAGCTGCGGATCGATGCCGCTAATGGCGGCCAAGTAAATGATGGAGCCCCAGCCAATGCTTTGCCATATATCCGATGCAACAATGATGGACAAAAACCAATATTTGTCCGCCAAAAAATAGATCGTTTGACCCCCGAAGAGTTCGATGATTTTATTGACGACGCCGTTGGACGGAGATAACATCTCCATCATGATGCTTCCAATGATCACCCAGGATAAGAAGTGCGGCAGGTAACTGATATTCTGCGTAATACGCTTGAATGCCGTACTGCGAATCTCGTTGATGAACAGCGCGAGCACGATTGCGCCGCCAAAAGTAAATATCATCTTCAGGCCGCTGATCACGACGGTGTTGCGCAAGATGCGGGTGAAGTTTGTACTTGCATTAAACAGCTGGTGGAAATGCTCGAATCCGACCCAAGGGCTTGCCCAAACGCCTTTCGTAAACGAATAATCCTTGAAAGCAATTAATACTCCATACATTGGCGCATAATTAAAAATAATCATGTACGCTAAAGCCGGGAGGAGCAATAGGAATAAAAATTTATACTTCACGTATGACTTCCAGGTTACTGAGCCCATGTAAACACCCCCTTTTTCGCAACCGCTTTCATGCCTTCGAAGTCAATTTAAACGAAAGCGCTTTACGAAACAATCTCAACAATTTGGGATACCTTCGTTTTCTTATCATTTGCTCGAAAACGCGGGGGATTCGGGGAAAACTTCACTTTTTTATGATTCCTTCACTTCCTTCAATTCCCTTAATTCCTTGATTTCACTGCTTCGAACATGTAATTTATATTGATTCGGCGTCATCCCGAATCTGCGTTTGAACCGTGTAATAAAGTAGGTGCTATTGGTCATCCCGACTTTGCCGGCAATCTCCTCTACCTTTAAATTGCTGCTCTCAAGCAGCTCTTTGGCTTTCATCATTCTCAACTCGGATACATATTCGGATACCCCGATATGGAAGGTTTTTTTAAACAAAGCCGAAATGTAAGTGGCACTTATAAACGTCTTTTGAGAAAGCAGCTCTAATGAAATCTCCTCATGATAGTGTGTATCGATATAGCTCTTAACACTCTGCATAAGGATATGGTTCGTATTCTCCTCTACATGCAAGGAAAAAATGTCGGCAATAAACGTCTTCAGCCATTCTAAAGCCTCGAATATATCTCCCTTGCCATAGAACTCCTCAGGAACGTTTTTATAAACGAGCATACTTTCCCCGCTCTTTGGTTCGACCTCCATCATCTTTTGGGTCACGAGCTGCATGATTTGATGGATGATGAGCTCCACGCTCTCTATGCGGCAGCTTTGCTTGGATAGCTTAACGGCGATACAATCAAGCAAACGATGTATCTCTTGAACATTATGAGCTTCGAAGGCCTGGACAAGCTGCCGATAAAGCTCTGGTATACGAAACTCTCCCATGCTCGCGACAGCACTGCTATACAACACCACGGATTTTTCCTTTGTTAAGAAGTGATGCTTGAGCGCTCTGAGCGCCTGCTCGCAGGAGGAGTGCAACTGGCCTAGTCCTCTGACAATCGATCCGGCGCCTACACGGATCGGAAATGCGAATGTGCCTGCTAATAGGGAAGTCGCCAATTCAATTCGTTCGAACACAACATTTTCGTCGGTTTTAAAATTAATAACCACAACAATGATATCTTTGGAATAAGAAGTGATCAGCACATTATAATCCGTCATTAATCCCGATTGAACAACAGCATATTCCAATTGCTCGAATACGCTTTCATTCATGTCCAACTCATTTATTTGAAAAGCTGCAACGACACTTTGCTCTTCATGCAGGATATGGCTTATCTCTGCATTGCTTTCGTCATCGATAATGCCTCGCAGCAATTGATTAAGCCTGCTCTTGTTTACCTGCATCCTAAGGGCATTTACGGATACATGCATATTTTTAATCGTATCGTTAATAAAAGCGTAGGCATTGCCATTCAACTCATGGGTGCCGCTCGTATGCAATAAGTGGGCAATAATTTGTTTAATGGGTCTATATTGATTGATCGCGACAAATAAGGCTACTAAGAGACCTACAATCAAAGTGCCTAACGATACATAGATGATTATGTTCTGAATATAACTGGATACGCGAAAAAAATCGCTAAGCGGCATGATTAATGTATAGGTCCAATCATTATAGCTCGATGTATGGTTAAGCAGCATAACGTTTTGTCCATTGATCTCACGAATATTCAGCTGCTTATCTTCTTTTTGACTTGCTTCGATCAGATCATTTGCCTGAGTCATAGCATAGCGAGCTGAAGGATCCGACTGCACAACAATTTCATTGTCATGATTGAGAATGAGTATGGCTTCGTTCGGATTAATCAACTGGCTGCGCAGCATATTGGAAATATATTTGCTGTAAATATTAATATAAAAAATAAATACGGGCTCCCCGTCCTGCTTTAATGCCGAAGCTCTTGCGTAGCTGATGACCTCTCCTGTTCTTTCGAAGGTTAGATTAGCGTCCTCCTTAAATGGAAACCATTTTTTATTGCCGTTCTGATCCGTCATGAAATGATTCACAAATTCGTTTGTAACCGTGGACTGATACTCATATTTAATGCCTCTGCTGGATATCAGCGTCTTCTCTCCTGGATAATAAATATTAAGAGATTCAACGAACGGCAGCACGGCAATCAGCTTCTTTAGCTGTCTGTTCGCTTCGACATGGCTATACCCTCCGGAAAAATCCAAATTCTGCGGGGCAAGCAATTGCTCTAACACAATCTTCTCAGCCGGCTCGAGCACGCCTAACTCGATAATCGAGTTCACATAAGTCATCCGCCGAGCATTAATATCCGACATTTCCTTTTCTACCATATTCGTGATCATGCCCATCAGTATTAATCCGATCAAGCCTATGATCACAACAATCATAAGCACATTCCAAATAAAATACTGCTTTAGAACGCCGAATTTAAGTTGATATTTCATATTGGCCTCCATTAATAATGATTTTACGCCCTCAACTCATCGTTTGAGGGCGTAATTGGCATTATGTTATTCAATTGATTGCAACACTACAATTATACTCTTAAAATCGTTCCGCCAATATAGCGAACGCCAATCGGATCGCTTTTGTCATTAAAATAATAAGAGATCAATAGCTCTCCCGGCCGCACCTCTACTGCTCGAGGATAACCTAAGTCAAGACTCCCGCCATCATCGCGCAAAATCAGCTCGGGTCCCCATGTCGCGCCGTTATCCTCGCTAATTCGAGCGCGTACGCCATAACCAGGACGTCGATAGCCATATACCGCAAACAATCGTCCGTCTTCCATTAGAGTCAAATGAACGGTATCCCCATGATCATTAATTCGCGAGACAAAACGCCAGGTCAACCCGCCATCATCCGACGCATATAATTCATCCCATGCCGCAATCATGTCTGGTTTGCATCTTACGGATACCAAGATCGTGCCGTCCTTCATTAATACTGGGGAAGGACAGATCATCCGATATTCATTGCTGTTCGGCATTAATGAAATAAGCGACCAGCTTACTCCATTGTCAAAAGAGGCGAACACAACGGGACGGTCATGCGGATTATTTTTCGGTTGCGCCGTTAAAAACAGGAGCACCACGCCATCCGGACGAACGATATAGGAAGGTCTTCCCTGGTATCTCGGAATATCGCATTTAGGAAGAGCAGCCGGCTTTCCCCAAGTTTCTCCGCCATCTCTGGACATCTTTACCCATGCAGTCGAATTCGGCTCTCCGGAATTAGGCGAACACCAGCATTCCAATAAAACATTTGGATCATTAAAGTCGAAACCTTCGGTATATGCAAATGGCCTTTCAAACAGCAAATCGTGGGTTGTCTTCACATTATCGGCTATTTCCGACGCCTCGCTCCATGTGTGTCCGCCATCCCTTGTTCGTACAGACTTTATTTTACTATATACTTCGACCCGTCCATGCTTGCGATTGGCGGGATTGGAATAATCGCATGGAATATTCATAAACCCTACTAGAATATTATTTTCATTAATCTTCCACATGCCCGCGTTAAAAGGCCATGAGCTGAACTCCCCATCATTTCTATAAATCGTAACATGCTCCATATTCTCTGGTCTTACGGGTTTGTTATATTCCATAAGTAATCACTCCTAGTCGTGTAAGGTTAAAGGCGACAATTCTATAGCCGAATGAATCGCTTCAATCAAGCTGCTTTCATCAGCCAGATTTTGACCTGCAATATCAAAAGCCGTGCCATGATCAACGGAGGTTCTTATAATGCCGCCGTTTAATCCGACAGTGATGTTCACTCCCGATTCAATGCCCAGTACTTTTACGGGTGCATGACCTTGATCATGATAACAAGCGACAACAATATCAAAGTCGCCGCGCATAGCCCTGAAGAACAAAGTATCTGCTGGATAGGGGCCCGTAACATCAATCCCTAGCGCGACTGCGCGTTCAATAGCCGGTACCAGCTTCTCCTCTTCCTCTCCATTTCCGAATAATCCATTTTCTCCTGCATGCGGGTTAATTCCGCAAACAGCAATTTTGGGATTCTCATTTCCCGCTCTCTTCAACGTATCGTAAGCAAGCCGAATGACATTAAAGGTTCTATCCGGCGTAATCATTTCGATGGCTTTCAGCAATCCAACATGAGTAGTCAGGTGGATGACTTTCAGCTTAGCCGTCGAGAGCATCATCGAATATTCCTTCGTGCCGGTTAAGTCTGCTAATATTTCGGTATGTCCCGGATAGGGATGTCCTCCCAGTTGCAGCGCTTCCTTATTTAGAGGCGCTGTACAAATGGCATCTATGAATCCCTCCTTGGCCAATTCGACTGCTTTTGCTACATAATGAAAGGCAGCATTGCCAGCTGCGGCAGAGAGCTTTCCAAACGGAATATTTTTCTCCAAAAGAGCGAGATCCAGACAATCCATACTGCCATAAGCGAATCGCGCATCCTTCAGTTCATTCATGTTATGGAGCCGCATGTCCGACGCATGAACAACCTCTATCGCTCTCTGCAGAATCCGGGCATCGCCGATGACTACGGGGCGACATTTTTCGTAAATCGATTGATGCCGAAGCGCCTTAACAATGATTTCCGGTCCGACGCCTGCTGCATCCCCCATTGTTATTCCTATTATCGGTTTAATTGTCTCCCACCCCCTGTAAACGTTTCCAAGGCTCGCTGCAATACTTCATCTCCGCCGAAGCCACCCGCTTTCGTAATCACGTTAATTCCCTTGTGAACAGATAATCTGCCCACAGGAACGCCTGCTTCAATCTCTGTAATCAACTCGAATTCCCCTGCCCCCAAATGCAAGCAAACCTGCTTGGCCGTATCTCCGCCTGTCAGCACCAGGTTGGATATACCGCATTGCTTAATAATGCGTGCCGCCGCCTTTCCTAGTGCGTCGCTTATCGTGTTGCTTACTTGATTGGCGTCCATGCCCTGCTCTCTTCCTTGCCTTCGAGCGCTCTGTACCGTTGCGGGACCGGCTGACGAATAAAGAATGACATTTTGTTGAACGAGTAGAGCTTGAAGAGCCAAATCGGAAACTCGTTCATACTCTGTATTTCGTCCTTCTTCCGTCAATGCCAATAACGAATTCAACTCGATCCCTATGTTATTTTCTTGCTGCAATAAGTAATCCAACTGCCGCCTGGATGCCGCGTGCACACTGCCAACTACAACCATAACCAAATCAGAATCAGTGGAAGGTTGTGCTTTATTCGATTCCATTGCCGAGACTTGGGTCGTTAAAGCGTAGGCCAATCCTGCTGATCCCGACCAAATCACATGGTAATCCCCCCCTCGGAATAATCCTGCTATGTTCGCCAGATCCTCGTCCGTTTCGGCATCGAAAAGCAGATAAGGAATGCCCGCTTCATATAATTGTTTCATTCTCTCGGTCAGCCGTGCGCGATCGCCTCTTAGCAGCTCGGTTGTCAGGAGAGCGAACGGTTTTTCCGATTGCTCCTTTAACAACTCCGGAAGATAGGAGTTCGTTGACGGATTTTTGGGGTCCTTCGATGCAGCTGTCTCATGAAGCAATGATCCATTAACAAACATGCTTCCGCTTTTCATGACTCTTCCCATCTTGGGATAAGAAGGTGCTATCACAATGAAGTCCGGTTGAAACGCGCGATAAATGGCATCCCATTCCCCGCCTATATTCCCTCTAAGCGTGGAATCAATTTTCTTATAGATGATTTCGGGCAGCACTTCTTGTTGTTTAATGTAATCACATACTCTATCGACCCGTTCAACGGCTTCCTGCTTAGATAAAGAACGGCTGTCTGTATCGAATGCAACAACATCCTGTTTACTGGAAATTTGAATCTTAAGGTCCAATAAAACCGTGGTCGATAACCCTTTCCGAGAAAACTGCACGCCTGTATCATTTGCTCCTGTAAGATCATCCGCGATTATAGCAACCTTCACTAGCACACACCCTATCCCTTCAGCTTTCTCCATAAGGTCGAACGATTAATGCCCAATCGATTGGCAGCGTGCGATTGATTCATGCCTTCCTGCTCCAATACGATTTGAATAATGTCTTTTTCTATGTGATCAAGAGTTTGATTTAAATTCAGTCCTGTAAGCTCTGGATCTAAGGAACCCTTGTTTTTTTGATTTTGCTGCAAGCCGTAAAGGATGGGCAACACATTCGTATCAATGTACTCACTGGAAGTATGTTGGACAAACTGCTCCATAACATCTTTGAGCTCGAATAAATTGTTTGCCCATGAGTGATCATGTAACGCTTCTATAACTTCCGGTCGAACACCCACTATTTGTTTTCCGTATTTTTCGTTGAATGAGATTAGAAAAGCGCGTATATATTCCTCTAAATCCTCCCTTCTTTCATGTAAAGGAGCAATGTAAACAATCTGTTTTTTGAAGAAGTTGTAAAGCTTCTTATCGATTTGCGTTTGCTCCAGCATAAAGACGGGATCTTCGAGAAAGGAGAAAACCGTCTTGGCCGCGACCTTTTCTAACGCAATTGCGAACTCCTCTTGCGCTGTAAGCGTCAAGTTCTCGGCGCCGCTAATATATAAAATTTGATCTTCATTGCATATCGAAATCAGGGCTAACAATGCTCTGAACGATGCCTCGGCCGATTTGAATATTTTGATCTCAACCATAGTCTTCGAATGATCCATCAAGCTGCCAAGAACAAACAGCCGTCTGCCCGCTCCCTCTTCTCCATAAACGGCCATCGGAAGTGTATAGCTCGCCTTTTCTTTCGAATAAACGGCTTGCGTCATTATTAATGGCGGGAATGTATGGTTTAATCCGGCGGAATAGCCGAAATGTATGTCGGCATCAGCAGCTTGCGCGGCAGGTCTGGCCTTTAAGTAATACACTTTCAAATCGCTTTCCATTGGGATTTCATCTCCGGTAAGAGCGAATTGTCCTTCTTGGTCAACCATCATCATTTGATGATCCAGTGTAATTCCCTGGCCTAGATTAACTAGCAGTTTTTGCAAATAGGGGTAGGATCGAAATAGATTGGATTGCGACTCTTTCAGTTTCAATAAATCCCTAAATGCTTGGTTTGCATATTTGACTGTCCCCTCTTGGTCTACGATCGCATATCCCGTCTCCATCGTGCTCAGAAGGGTTTCGAATGCTTGGTTCTTAACCTTATAGGTTTGGGATATCTTATAGATTTGCTTGGCTTGGGTAAATGCCGCTTTAACGGATTCTGGACCAGAAGTAATTAATACCCCCTGCATTCCGTGCCCCGTTGCCTTCTTTACGGTAATGTTGTCTCCAACGATCACTTTGACTCCCTTTGATTTTGCCGCTTGCAGGGCTTGATCAACTTCGTCCTGATGATGGATAACCGTGTAGGATATATCCATATCCATCAAGTTCGAACCCGAGATAATCCCTTCAATCACATTCCGAAAACCAATCATCTCCACGGGCGCCTGAAATCCCTTAACCAATGTCAGCATTCGCAATATATCAAAGCCGGATACCTGAATATCAATGACGGGGAGGTAGGAATGTTTACTAAGCAGAGTCGCCGTTCCCCCCCGGCTAATGATCAAGTCGTATCCCTGTAAATGAAAGCTATCGATTTGGGGGAGAACCTCCGAGAGATCTCCTTGTATGACTGTAATATCGAACTCCTCCAGATCGGCTTTCAAGCTGTTTGTCAGCTCTGCCAGTCCAGCATAAGGCGCCACGACTAAAGTTTTGATGCTCATAAGATTGCTCCTCCCTTTATCGTTTATTGTTTAATTATGCAACTAAATAACATAATATCGATTTTGTATTTAGTATATCTCATAAAAATTTTAATTAATAGTCTGTTTTCCCGTTTTAACTGTATCATTTTGCAACACTTTATTCGGAATGAAGCATACTATCAAAAAAACATGCAGGAGCAGAGAATACTTATTGACAAACGAAGTTTGCGTGTTCAATAATGGGGCAGAACCTTAATATTCCAGCGATGTTCATTTTAATAACCTAAGGAGAATCTCATGAACCGAATAATCGTAGATACCGATATCGGAGACGATGTGGATGATGTGCTTGCGCTGACGTTTGCTTTGCTATGTCCGCACCTGGACATTAAAGCCATCACGACCGTAACGCCCTGGGCCGAGAAACGTTCAAAAATAGTCAAACATTTGTTGAAGTTGATCGGGAAAACAGACATTCCAGTCGGTTCCGGCATTGAATTGCCGATGCGAGGTTTGTCCGACGAAGAGCTTGCTAAGATGACAACCGAAAAAAGGTTAAATCAATACGCGGCGATTCCTCTCGAAGAGCGTGAACAGGAAGAAGAGAGGGTAAACGCGGCGGAGCTGATTATCCAAATGGTTGAGCGTTACCCCCAGGATATCTCAATTGCGGCAATCGGACCGTTAAGCAATATTGCTTTGGCTTTGCGTCTCCGGCCGTCCATTGCATCCAAAATCCGCAGCATTGCGCTGATGGGCGGCGAGGTGCAAGTTCACCGTCAGGAGCACAATATCACTTGGGATCCGGAAGCGGCTGAGGTGGTGCTGACATCCGGTATCCCGCTGTTCTTCGGTACCTGGAGCGTAACCCGCCAGTTGATCCTGTGCCCGGAGGACTGCCGTATAATCGAGAACAGCAACGCCGAGCTTGGCGTTTTTCTCGGAGATTGCATAAAGCGGTGGTGGCCGAGCAAAGGAAGCAAGCCAGGACCGGTAATGTATGATCTTGCTCCGCTTGCGTGGTGCTTTGATCGCTCTTTCTTCGAGACCCGTCCGATGCATCTTCGTGTAGAAACTTCAGGTAAATTGACCCGTGGAATGACAATAGCATCCGATCGGACGCCAAATGCGGAGGTTACTACCGGGATGAAATCGGAAGCGCTTCATCAATTGTTTATGGAAACCGTCAGCGGCTGATTTTATGACGAATAGCAATGAGCCATAGCCCCTCTCCCATCCCGATTTACAGGATGGGAAGGGGCTATTGTCTTCACGGTTCCTACACGATCGGATTCACCAGATGCGCCGGACGATGACCGCTGATCGCATCCATCAATTGATTAGCGGCCAAACGCGCCATTTGGATACGCGTTGCAACACTGGCGCTGCCGATGTGAGGCAAACTGACCAGGTTTGGCAAAGTCAACAACGGATGATCGGGGACTACCGGCTCGCGCTCGAACACGTCCAGGCCGGCGGCCCAGATCGTGCCGTCTCGCAGCGCCTCGTACAAAGCATCCTCATTGACAATGCCGCCGCGGGAGGTATTGATAAGTACAGCTGTCGGCTTCATCCGACGCAGCTCTGCCGCGCCAATCAAATCATGCGTCTGTGGAGTATAAGGTGTCAGCACACAAACGAAGTCCGACATACGAAGCAACTCGTTCATATCGGTGTATCGAATGCCGTAAGCTTCTTCCGTCTCTTCCTTTCGTGTTCGGTTGTAATACAACACATTCATGTTAAAGCCTTTGGCACGCCTAACCAACGCTTCGCCGATGCGGCCCATTCCGATAATACCGAGAGTAGAGCCAAACACGTCTTGACCCGTCAGCAACATAGGCGACCAGGTCTGCCAGTCTCCTCTACGCAAGTATTCCGAAGCCTCCAGCAGCCGCCGTGCAGTCGCCATCAATAGCGCGAAAGTAAGATCCGCCGTTGTTTCTGTCAGTACATCAGGTGTATTGGTCACCATGATACCTCGTCGTGTCGCCGCTTCTACATCAATGTTGTTGTATCCTACCGCCATATTACTGACTATCTTTAATCGGGGAGCCCGCTCCAAAAGAGCCTCGTCGACCTGATCAGTCAGTAAACAATACAAGCCTTCGACATCGGCAATCTCTCGTTCCAAAACATCCCGCGGCACCGGCACATCGCTCTCCGGCCATACACGCACCTCGCAGGCCTGCCGAATCATTGCCAAAACTTCATCCGGAATATGTCTTGTAACGTACACTTTTGGTTTCATATTTACCATACCTTCCATCATGCTTTTAAATCGACTATATATTTATACGGTTATGCAATTCACGAATCGGATCGCCCAACGCCTGTTTAATCTCCGTTATTTCGTCCGACATGCGCGCCATAAAAGCCGTCATATCCGAAGCGTGAACAAGCAAATTCAAACCGGCCTTCGCCCACTGAATTTCCTGGTCGATTCCAAAGAAATAATGGATCCCCGCAGCGACCCCTGCCGCCCTCGCCTTGCTAATAATCGTTTCGACGGCTTCCACGAAGAGGGGATGGCGATACTGCTCCGGCACTCCCAGACTGCAGGACAAATCATGTGGTCCGATAAGAACCGCATCCAGTTGATCCACGGCAAGAATGTCGTCAAGCGCTTCTAGCGCGGGAACGCTTTCGATGTTTACAATGAGCAGATTGGATTCATTATACTCCTGGATATATTCATTTAACTCCGCTTCCGCCGGATCGGACGGTTGGCCTTGCAAATCGGCGCGCCGTCTTGCAAGCTGACCTTTTAACGGCCGGAGTTTGACCGCTGCCCTGAGCGCCTTTACTTGCTCGGCCGTTTCGATGTAAGGCGCGATAATCCCGGAAGCGCCGCCGTCGAGCGCCATGCTCGCCTGATAGGGATCCGGCGAAGGGATGCGCACGATTGGCGCCAAATTCATCGCCTTGTAGGTCTGACACATCCAGGACAACAAATTGCGATCCAACGCCATATGTTCGGCATCGAGAAACACAAAATCAATATCAAGCTTGCTTACTTCTTGAGGCCATCTGGGGGAAGTCGATACGATTAATGTCCCGTACACGCGACCTCCGTTTTTCAGCTCATTCATCAATTGTTTACTGTTCATACGGACCTCACTTTTATTACGGCTTTTTTGACCATCTCCGGTTTTCCGCAAGACAGACAGGGCATGTGCGCGTCCTGGGGATAAAATATGGCGAAGCTTCCTTCATGTACGGTCACGGTATCCCCTTCGCCCTCCAGGACGACAAAATCTTTAGCAGGATCGTATGGTTTCTTTACTGTTAATCGGTTCGCATGGGCAAATCCCATGTTTTCGCTTCCCTGCAGCATGTACTGCACGTCTATATAATTTTGATGGGCCTCCCAAAAGCTGTCTTCCGCTTCGCGCGTCTCGTACTGTTGCAGCAGCAAGAACATGTCGCTGCCATCGATATCATATCTGCCGGGCTCCCAGTCGTTCAAGGGATTGCTTTGCAAATAGTTCAGCGCAGCCTTAAGCTTGACCTGAAGTCCTGCATAGATAGCAGCATTTTCGAGTTGGTCGATGATCATTTTTTTGTGTCTCCTATAGACGCGACAACGCATCATTATAAATTTTCTCGATCTTGTCGACTCCTGCATCCATCATCTGCTGGCGGAACGCGTCCCATTCGCTCATCTGCCGCGTGCCCATAATGAATCTGTCTACATTTTGCTCGAAAATAGTCGTAACTTGAACTTCCAATTTCCTCAATGTTTCGGATTCCTCCTCGGTAAATGGAGGATCGATGCCCATAAATCGAATCGTGCCTTCTTCGGTAAGACGGTCAATATATTCCGACATTTCAATAAGCAGATCTTCGGATATGTCAGCCAGCGTGCCTTCGTGAACATACTTCGCAAATGTAAGATAACCCACGCCCAATGTACTCTGAGTAGCCGAGAATACATCCTGTTGATCCTTATGATCATCCAGAATTTTCTGCAAAATGTACGGCTGCCCGTCTCTCATTTCATAAGTCTCGCCTTCGATCCCGAAATTAGTAGCCAGCATGCCCTCTTCCGAATACAACCAGTCCATAAAGCGAACGACTGCTTCTGGATCTTTCACCTTGGAGCTAATGGCGGTGCTTGTGCCAAGCCAATCTTGTTCATATCGCAAGCTTCTCGTTTCTCCATACTGATTCTGCAGGGGACCAATAATATCGAATTTGGCTTTCGGATTGATTTCGGCAATCGCCGGATTAAATAATCTTACCGCATGCGTGTTGTTGTCATAAGTAAATAAGGACCGTCCTGAAGACAATTTCTCCACAGCCATTTCCTGCGTATTGACTGCATAATCGGGATCAAGCAGCCCGTGACTGTACAATTTGTTCAAGTAAGCAACGACGTCTTTATAGTTTTCGCTTGTCGGACCAAAAACGTATTTGTTTTCTCTCGGTTCGAAATACATGCCGGTCTCCGAAAAACCTTCGAAACCCCCTGCTCCCATAGGGTATGCCAGTTGACCCAGCATGTACGTCGTCCCTCTGCGACTGCCGACAAAAGGGATACTCTCCGGATACGCTTCTTTAAAAGCGAGCAGTACATCAAAAAGCTCATCAAACGTGCGGGGCTCCTCGAGCTTCAACTCCTCCAGCAAATCCACGCGCATAAGCGGTTGGGGAGCTACGGCCACACGATAATATTCCAATGTCGGGAAAGCGTACAACTTGCCATCCACCAGCATCTTCTTATAATCTTCTCTGCCTTCAATCGCTTTTTTAAAATTGGGAGCCTGATCCAAATAATCAGATATGTTCAGGAAAATCCCGGTCCGGGCAAACATCTGAATGTCATTTAAATCAACCGTGAGAAGGTCGGGAATATTATTCGTTGCGATCAGCGCGCTCTTTCGCTCTTCATAGCTGCTTGTCGGCACCGCCTCCAGTTGTAATTGCACGTTGGTCTGGCCAAGTATTTCCCGAATGACCGGAGTGTCCGAGAGAATGGGTTGATTGGGATTGTCCTCCAACATCCAGCTTAACTTCAATGGTTGCGACGATTGTTTCCCGCCTTCAGCGTCTTTTTTCTCTGTCGGCGACGAATTGTTCCCATTACTGCAAGCTCCGATCAAGAGCATACTTGCAAGCAGAGTACACATGAGTCCTGACGCAAGTTTTTTCGTTTTCAACATACAAAACCCTCCCAATGGAATGATGACTTCCCTTTTTGCAAAGACGCCCCGCATCCCCCCTTTCAAAAATGCAATAGCATCAACCTTTCAATGATCCAACCATCATGCCTTTGACAAAATACTTTTGAATGAACGGGTACACGACCAGTATCGGAGCAATGGTCACAATAATAACGGCATATTTGATGTTTTGTCCGGTAATCATGGCATTCATCGAAGCAGCAGCCGATTCTTGCGCGGCTACATTCCCGGCAATTACAATGTTTCGCATGATGAGCTGCATCGGATATTGGCTCTTCTCATTCAGATACATCAGCGCAGGGAAGAAGCTATTCCAATGCCAAACTAGATAAAACAAGGTAATCGTCGCAATGACCGGTACGGATAAAGGCAAGATGATACGAAAAAAGATGCGTAAATCATTTGCGCCGTCGATGTAAGCGGATTCGTAAATTTCCTCCGGAATCTGCTGAAAGAAAGTACGCATGATTATCATGTAAAACACATGAATCGCGGGAGGCAATACGATCGCCCACATCGTGTTGATGAGACCCAAAGCGTCAATCACAATATAATCAGGGATGATTCCGCCTTCGAAGAACATCGTAAAAATGATCAGTATGGTGAAAAAGGATCGACCAAAGAACTTCTTGCGGGCAAGCGGATATGCGCAAAAAGCAGTCAGGGTCACATTGATCAAAGTGCCTATAGTCGTATACAGAAAGGTATTTTTATACGAATTGAGGATATCCGGATCCTTTAAAACGGCCTTATACGTATCCCATGACGGAGACACCGGCCACAACTTGATATCGCCTCTGAGCACGGCATGACCATCGCTGATCGATACGATGAACATGTGGTAAATCGGATACAATATGGTTATACACAATGCAATCAGGAATAACATATTCGCAGCATCAAATATCTTCCCTGCTTTTATAGCTTTTAAGTTCATTTCCTTCCTCCTTGCCTACCATAAACTGGTCGCATTCCGCTTTCTGGCTGCATAGTTTGCGCCTACGATCAACAAAAACGAAATGACGGATTGAAAAAGTCCAACGGCTGCGCCATAGCTGAAATCAGCGCCAAGCAAGCCGCGCCTATACACGAAAGTGGAGATCACATCCGCTGTTTCATAGGTCGGACCGGTATATAGCAGCAATATTTTCTCAAACCCTATCGACATTAAGTCGCCCAGCGTTAGCAAAAAAAGAATCATGATAACGGAAGAAATACCAGGGAGAGTAACATGTATGGCTTGCTTGAACCGGTTCGCGCCGTCCATTTTTGCCGCTTCGTACAAGTGAGGATCGACGCCGCTTAACGCAGCCAAATAGATGATCGATCCCCAGCCGATCTTCTGCCAAATATCAGACGAGATATAAATCGTCCGGAACCATTCCGGCAGCATTAGAAACTGGATTTTATTAAAGCCCAGAGATGCGATGATCTGATTAATCAAGCCATCCGTAGCCAGGAAATTGACGAGCATGCCGGCTACAACGACTGTAGATAAAAAATGAGGCAAATAGCTGATGCTTTGCACCACTCGTTTAAAGGCCGTAAAGCGAATTTCATTTAGAAGCAAAGCAAGTATAATAGGCGCCGGAAAATAAAAGAGGATCATATAAATGTTTAAAAGCAAGGTATTGCGAACCAGCTTCCAAAAATACGGATCGAAAATAAAACTCTCGAAATGCTTCCAGCCTGCCCACTCGCTGTTTAATACACCTTGAAACACGTTATAATCCTTAAAGGCGATCAGAATTCCGAACATCGGTCCGTACTTGAAAATAAGAAAGTACACGAGAGGCACCAGAAAAATCAAATATAAATAGCCGCTGCTCTTTATTTGTTTCCAGGCCAAAGCTTCCGTCTTCATTCATCCATCACTTCCCTTTTCTGTTCGAGGAGACGTTTTGTCTTTTTTTTGTTCATTGAGCTTCTTGAATTCCAAAGGAGATACTCCCTCATATTTTTTAAATGTCCGCAAAAAGGTCGTTCTATTGAATATTCCCACTTTCTCGGCTACCTCATTAATGCTAAAATCAGATTCGATCAACAATTGTTTTGCTTTGGATATTCGCAATAAACTGATATAATCCGTCAAATTGTTGCCGGTCTGCTCCTTGAAGATTTTCGACAAATACTTCGTAGAAATCCCCATTTGCTCCGATATCTTTTCCAAATACAAGTCATGCTCCAGATGAGTCTGGATATAGTCCATTGTCGTGATCACAATGGAGCTCAAATTTTGGCTCCGGTCCTTCTCCGCCTCAATGATCTGCGCATAAAAAGCCATAAGCCTTTCATATTGCTCTTCATTCCGAATAACCAATTTGTCCGGACTAGTATGAAATGTTTTTGTCTCCATCGAAATATGCTCGTAATGCATGCCTTTTACCGTCATCAGCTTATATCCCGTCCGTATCATTTCGTTATACAAGCCGTTCATTGCATGATAGGATGCGTTATTTTTTTGGTTTTTCTCCATAATGAGTCGGACATTGTCGGTTACCGCATTCAAGTCCCCGGAGTTGATGGCATGGATCAGTTGATTCTCCTCCAGAGACGAATACAGAAATGAATTCTCAACCTTGCTCTCGTCGGCATGAATAACTTGAAACTTCTCTTGCGCATTGCGACGTTGCAGCGCGGTCATCGCTTCGTTGAAAGAATGCCTTAAATCGGACAGCTCGGTGCAAGTTCGACCGCTTCCAATGGTAATCCGGCAATACTTGAAATCGAACGAAAAAGTGGCATAAATATTTTGAATAATGTTGTCTAGCGCCGCTTTCTCATTGTCTTCGTCCATATTGACCACACAAACAAAAAGAAGATCGTTGTATTCCTGCACATATGCGCGAGTATCTTCACGGCTCAAGGCACTGACGACATTTTTTAGCTTGCTTAAAATAATAAGTCGATCCGTATCCTGCACTTCCTCATAAAATGCCTCCGAAAATTGAAACCAGACGTTTAGGCAAACATAGCGATTCCCGGAAAATAGCCATTCGTTTTTAAGAATATTGTTCAAAATGTTCAACGTATCAGGCTCGACCGGCCTTCCCGTAAACACATCGTAAAAGGTGTAATCCAGAAACTCCCGGGAGATTTGCATACTGTGTTTTTTGATTTGGGTACTTTTATCATGCATTTGCTGGATATTTTTGCCGATATATTCAAAATCATTTTTGTATGGCACGCTTTCGTCCAATTCTTCGAACCCGT
Source organism: Paenibacillus sp. MY03 (assembly GCF_002165585.1). NCBI lineage: Bacteria > Bacillati > Bacillota > Bacilli > Caryophanales > Paenibacillaceae > Paenibacillus > Paenibacillus sp. MY03. Next base: position 41,797 of record NZ_MXQD01000043.1, read on the forward strand.
TTACGATCTCGCTAATTTTCCTTATTGGATTATAAATTTTTATACTGAAAATAAACGAAAACACCACGCCAAGAATTAAGAAGGTTACGCTAATGGCCACAATGAATTGAAATGTGCTCCGTGATTCCTGATTCAGCGCGCTGAGCGGAGTCAACGAATAATACTTCCATCCGTATCTTTCGGAGTTTACATAGGCGAGCAAATACTTTTTGTCGCTTAAGCGAATTTCCCGATAATTTTTTTCGTGATTGTCAAATGCCAAATCCAATTGGCGGAAGGAATGCTCGCCAATCAATTCCGAGTTGCTGCTAAGCATCAATTGCCGATTTTCATCGATAACAAAAAAGTCGCTTTCTCTAAAAATTGTATTTTCCGTAAATAGTTTCAATAGATTGCTTTCGGACAGATTGGTCGCCACTACAGCATCGTGACTGTTTACGTACGATTTCGTTATAAAGGGAATGACCCTCCCCTTCCCCTGGCCATTAATAGAGACCGGGGTCGGGGGAAGAATCTCAAAAGACTCCCGCCGATCAAGCAATCCTTTCCAAAAATCAACAGGATACTCCTGATGCACATAGAACTTTTCGAAAAAAAGCGAAAAGTCGTCAACTCCGCCTACCGTATAAATCCGTTCGTGGTCCACGTATAAAAAGATATTTTCCGTAAACTCGGCAATGATATTTTTGGATTTCGCAATCATTTCCGATATGTCCGACATTTGCACTCTGTGTTCCAGTGTCAACATATCGTTTGGTCTCAGAACAGTTGCAATCGCCTTGTTGCTAAGCAAACCGAGACTGACTTCATGCACGGATCGTAAATACAAATCAACGGTTTTTGCCGATGACTGCAAGTAGTACATTAATTTTTTTGAGTCTTCTTGCTTGGCCAGCATGGCTTGATATCCATAGAAGATAAAAGACACAATTAACAACGGAACGAGCAATGTGAGAAAATAAAGCAGGATGCGGTAAAACAATCGATTGGCTTTCATAGGATACCCCTCAACTTTGATAAATCACTAGTTTGATCTATCACAAGTAAAGCACAATCCCTTTAATGTAATCTAGTTTAGACTAAGGATTGTCCTTAACCGTTATCTTTTTTCAACCACAATTCGTTGATGTAGGGGCCGATTCCCGATTCTTCGTTAACCCAAACAATCTCTAGTTTCCCGTCCGGGATCATATCCGGAGTGACTTCAAAGGTTTCCATCAGTCCTCTGTGCGTGATCCTGTTGTCCGCCGTGCTCTTGCCATTAAGAAGCATATCAACGCGCCCTCCCCAGAGTCCCATGACTTGCAGGGTGTAGGAACTGCGACTGTCCAAATTCGAATAGGTTACTTTGATTGGAGCCGAGTAGTAAGAAGACAGATTGGAGATCCAGGCAAGCGGCGGACTTGTTAAACCAGGAAGAATGCGATTACACGTTTCCCGGCTAAGCAACGTATGCGAATTGCTGCCGTTCAGAATGGAATAAGCCGTTTCCAGCAAACCCGGATTATGTCTGATGAGCGCCGTATTGAGATAACCCGGATCCTCTTTCCACTCATGGGCAATTTCAACCCGTAATAACGACTGGTCTGCTGCAAAATTGGTATAAAACCCGCCCTCTCCAGGATCGGTTCTATAAATGATGGCATCCAAGGCCTCTTTCCTTGCAAGCTCTTCCTCCATGGACCTGATCACTTGAAAGGCTGACAATAGATAAGCCATATCGTTTAGCGGGGTGTCGATCGCCTCTACGAAAGCTCCGCGGGTAATACTGACTCCCTGATGTTTTGACACCGTTAGCTGCGCGCCAATATGCGCAAACAAACGGTCCGCCAGATCCAAACACTTTTCTCTGTAATCCGTACAAACGGGTTGTGAATATTTCCGATTCAAAGTTTCTTCGGCCTGTTCCATTGCCGGCATAATCCCTGTCTCATTCGCGCGATACAAAACATCCATTGCACGCTGCTCCAGCTCCTGCTCATGGATAAGCCTTCTTTGGACATACGCGTCATAATAAGCTCTGAGCAGTCCCATTTCGAATCGATAGTTTTGTAAAACTTGTTCGTCCACTCTGGATTCCATCTTCCGCCAATGATTCAACGTGTGCGAGATTTGACGATTCGTAATCATCGGTCCTTCGAAGTTACGTTCCAGCGCAAGTAGTCCATTAGCGACACCGTATTCCACATCCGGATGAATGAGGAAACGGGCATATTCCCTCAGCGTCTCCAGAACAGGCGTGTCGGGATTCCAATCCTGTCCGCTCCAGACAAATTTATTTACATCGTCATTAATGCCCTCCGAATAAGTAAGCGAACCGACTATTCCTTCGTCCTTTAGGAGATTATGAATATGCTTCATAGCCATTGGCCGAGGATTGATGCATTCTCTGGAATGAGTCATCGCAAATGCCGTGTCCCAGTTGTGCACGGGGTACTGCGAGTTGATCGTATGCGTAATATCCGGGTAATTGCGAATCTTCATCCCTTCAGGGATCAATCTTCGTAATTCCGGCAACGAATGTTTCTCCCACGGCGCGAATGCGACTCCAGCGAGCCAAGCGGGCTCTTTCCTCACATTCGTATAGAACGTATCCAGCCATTCATCCGTTGGATTGAATGCTTGAGGGGATACCCACAGCTTCGCATTGGGATGATACTTATTTAGCAATTCCGCTTCCATCGCCATAAAATCAAATAAATCCTGAGCGTTTAATGCTCCGGGATCCCCGCCGGGAACCAGAATATGATCAATTCGCTTCATGGAACTGAAAATCTCTTCTCGTTCTTCCAATTGCCGCTTCAAGTATTCCGGCTTCATAAACTCTTCATCATTGCCGGTTGCGGGATACCAGTTGTCCGGACTGCCCATATTCGGGTACCAGATCCACACATCCAAATCCATCGCATCGCACACCTCCGAAACATGACGCATCATAAACAACGGATCATACTTCATTAACGGTCCTGTTCTTTCATCATCGGTGATCGGCGGTACAAGTTCGATACTATTTGTCCCGAACAGTGCAAGCTCTCGAATATACTGCGAATATATTTCTGGCGTCCAAGCGTCATAGGCATTGGTTTTGGGTCTGTAGCCTAATTGATGTCCTCTCAGGGAAAAATGCGGTGTTTCCGCCAGGTCCACATCAGTTGGAACTTCGATTTTGTTTCTTGTCAGAACCATGATTCTTAGCAGCTTTCCAACACCATACAGAATTCCTCTGTCATCTGCCGCTTCAATTTCGATTAACCGTCTTCCGTTCGACTGACTTATCCGAATCTGGTAGCCTTCCCGACCATAGGCTGGGGATGATGAGGAATTGACCATTTTAATAGAGATGAGCGGCAGTTGATCATTAGGAACAGATTCCAAAACAGATAAGCGGATGCCCGTTCTTCGTTCAATTTCTTCAACTAATATATGAACTGCATTTTGGCCTCGGGCAGACACCGGGCCCGACAGAATCATACTTGCATCGGAGACTTCGCATAGCTTCAGGTTATTCCTCAATCGATTGGTCATTTCTCAAACGCCTCCTGATATTTGGGTATCTCGCATAGCCTAAAGCTACTGCAAATCGACCTGAATTGAAATATTCATCCTTCCTTCTGAGGATTCACATTTCCTCATTATGCATGATGCATTTCTTTTAATTGCTTCATTTTTTCTTATTCTGTGGGCTTTGCATGACAGAACGACCCTGATCGAAGCTAAAATAGGCTTCTTGCAAAGTTCGATCTGAACTCGCAAGAAGCCTCATATTAATTTGATGAAATTCACCGCAAAATCGCGGTCGGACTCATAACAGAACAGCCTACTCCGATGGGAGAAGGCTGCTCTGCCAGTCTGATCTGTCAAGGTTGATGGAAATCCGGATCATACTTCATCACGGACACTTTACCTTCAGTTACTGGGCCTGTTGAGACTACGATATAATTCACATAAATGTTGTCGCTGCTGTCCGAGGCAAGACGTATCCCATGTACGTTATCGGCGGAGATGCCTGCCCTCTCTACGAGACTCCAACTGCCACCCCCGTATTTCATCACAGTCACTCTGCCGCCGCTTGCAGCATCTCGATAAGCAACATAAGGAGTACCGGATCTGTCAAATGCGATAACGGTAGATAAGTCCTTCGAATCATCCGATGTTATCGTGAATCCGGAAGTGCCTACAGATTCCCAAGTGGATCCCATATATTTCATCACGGTCACTTTGGTAGAACTGCTCATATAGGCCACATAAGGTACCCCGCTTGGATCAAGCGCGAATGACGCATCAAACATGCCGATTGTCTGGAACTGGGAGTCACTGATCTCCTCCTGAGCATAGGCCGCACCAGCGCTGTTGAATTTAACCACATTTGTTTTTGTCCCAACTCCCCCGGCTCTATACGTATAGAATAGATAAGGGGTCTTGCTTTGGTCAAACGACATGATTAGATTACGAGTTGTACTCGACCCTATTGTACCATCGTCTATCCTCTCCCAATTGCTGCCTGTGTACTTCGCCACATATATGGAATTATAGGAGCTCTGGGAGTCATCGATGTAAGCTATATAAGGAGTGTTATCCTTGTCTATGGCGATGTAAGGATGGTTCCCCCTTCCTTCTATGCTGCCTACGGATTGCCAAGCGCCCTCATGATATTTCTTTACGACCGCTTTTTGGGATAGATTGGAATATGCAACGTAAAGCGTGTCCAAGCTGTCTATGGCAAGCGATACAGTACTCGAACCCGATTTCTCGAGAGCGGTTGGACTTTCGACGGACCGCCACTCGTTATCCACGTATTTCATCACGAATACTTCGGAATTCCAAGTCACATAAGCCAGATAAGGAATGCCTTGGCTGTCGATTACGACTTTGGACTGATCCCCCGCTCCCGCATTCATCTCGTCGCCGACTTGCAGCCACGATGTTTGCGACCACTTCGCGTACAAGGTAAGGTTAGCGTTCACCTTTGCCGAGAAGTTATAGACCGTCGTCAAACTGCTGTTGCTGTACCAACCCTCGAACTTGTAGCCTGCACGATTCGGTACGGCAGGCGCCACGGCGCTGCTTCCTGGAACCACCGCCTGGCTCTCCACGACTGGCCCGCCGTTGCTGTTAAAGGTCACCGTGTGGACGTTTAATGTCCACAAGGCGTACAAGGTCAGATTGCCCGTCACCGGTGTATCGAATCTGTAGCGGTTCGCCAACTCGCTGTCGCTGTGCCAGCCGCCGAACGTATAACCTGCCCGCGTCGATGGATCAGGCACGTAAGCAGTGCCGCCCCTTGCCACCTTCTGGTCAGCCACAGACGATCCGCCGTTGCTGTTGAAGCTCACCGTGTAGATGGCCGTCCACTTCGCATACAAGATGAGGTTAGCCCTCACCGAAGTCGTGAAGATGTAGCTATTGTTCAGTTCGATATCGCTGTACCAGCCATCGAATCTATAACCTTCCCGAGTTGGTGCGACAGGTTGCGTCACTGTATTGCTATGAATCACCGATTTACTGTCCACCGCCGACCCGCCGTTGCTGTTGAAGCTCACCGTGTAGATGTTATCCGTCCACTTCGCGTACAGCGTGAGGTTAGTCGTGATCGGCGTCGAGAAGCTGAAGCGGTTTGTCAAGCTGCTGCTGTCGTACCAGCCTTCGAACGTAGAACCTTCTTGCGTTGGTGCGACAGGTTGCTCAGCTACGGCGCCTTCGTACACCGTTTGGGTAGCCACCTGCGACCCGCCCCTGCTGTTGAAGCTCACCGTGTAGCTGACTTTTGGAACACTCGTCCACTTTGCATACAGCGGGAAGCTGCTCGTCACAACATTGGCCTCGAAGTCATAGGCGCTCGTCAACTCGCTGTCGCTGTACCAGCCGCTGAACACAAAGTCTTCCTTCGTCGGTGCGGCAGGCGCCGCAGCCTTGTCTCCCTCGTTCACCTTCTGGTCAGCCACCGCCGACCCGCCGTTGCTGTCGAAGCTTACCGTGTAACCGCGCAGCCACTTCGCATATAGCGTGAGATTATCTGTGATCAGTGCGGTAAAGACATAGACAGTCTGCAGGTTGCTGTCACGATACCAGCCGCCGAACACCAAATCCTCCTTCGTCGGTTGATCCGGTTCGCTTGCTTGGGATCCATATTCTACCGTCTGGCTGCTCACCGGCGACCCGCCGTTGCTGTTGAAGCTTACCGTGTAGCCGTTCCGCGTCCACTGTGCTTTAAATTCGACATTATGGGCAGGCATCGTTGTCGAAGACTCCGCTATCGGAGGGTCCGAGATCCACCCTGCGAATGTACGCCCCTGCCAAACCGGTGTGCCAAGGTGTAGCCCCGTCGTTGCCCCAAACGGTACGCTAACTACCTTGCTCGCTTCGCCGGAACCATTGTAATTTATCGTCATGTTGTAGCTATTGCGCTTGTAATACAGCTTCAGCACCGTTGAGCCGTCGCCCGCTATACTAGCTGTCTGCGCAGCAGTCGGATCAAAGGTAAAACCCTCATAGACCTTTGGCGTTACATCCGCCGAATTTACCGTGGCATCGGTCGTGCCGCGATACGATTCTTTATCCACAACGGTATAAGTGCCGCTATGAATATTTATATCTTGCTGCAAATGTACGACTTGGTAAGGCGTGTCCGTTTTGGCTGTCCACCTTGCCGTATAAGTCGTGTCCGTAGTCGGCATTACGCTTGGAACCTCCGGAGACCAACCGGCAAACGTATAACCCGGTCTTGTCGGCACCGGTATCCGACCGGCGATGTTCTTGCCGAACGGTTCCGTTATCGAACTGCCTGTCGGTGCACCTTCATAGCCCAAAGAGAAGGTCATCTTTCGGTTCGTCGGATAATATTCAACCCTGATAGCCGTCGTGCCGTCGCCTTTGAGCAATGCTCCGCTTACCGTGCCATTCGTATACCCTTGATCCTTGAACCTCTCGGAGTTGATCACGATTCTCGTGTCGGTTGTTCCGGTCAAGTTTTCCGTAATCACAGGCGAAGTCGATGTCCCGGTGTTCGGGTCTATCAAGTAATGCTTAACCGTATACGGAGTATTCGTGTTCGCGGTCCAGCGCGCGAACAGAATCATATCCTCGGCAGGCATTTGGCTCGGAATCGTGATCTTCGTTCCGCCGGTAGGAGCCGTATACCAGCCGTCAAAGGTGTATCCCGTATATACCGGATCGGTTACGCTTATCGCCGCGTTATAAGGGGCGGCAATCACCTGAGTTGCTCCGCCATTCCGCGGGTACAGCTCTAGAATATAGTCGCCGGTTCGAGCCATCCAATTTAACGGAATCTTGCGCCTGAGCGGTTCCGACGTGAACGACAGCGGCGCTCCTTTCCAGGTGATGACCAGATTTCCCTCGCTCACCGGAATCTTTTTGTCCACCACTTCGATCTTTTGGGTATCCGGATCATACTTGAAATTCGGATTGTCCACCTGGATATCGAACCTCGAGAGGTCATACTTCTCGGTATCCGTTTCGCCTGACTTCAAATCAAACATGCGCATGGTGAACAGCATTTCCGGTACTGCAACGGAGGTCACCCGGGCTGCCATTTTCAATAGGGGCGCCTCATCCTGCGAATAGTCAAAGTTGTAGACATTATTGGTCTCCCCGATTGTATACAGCGGCCACTCTTCATCGACCAGCTCCACGCCGGTCGAGAGCAAACCATCGCCCAATTGGGCGCCGAGCTCAACCTCCAAATAGATGCCTACCTCAACATACAGGGCGCCCAAAGACTTCGTGCTTTTTACCCCGCTCACATTTTTTAACTGGTAATAGAAGTAACCCCATAGCTTCAAATACACACCGGGTTCTGCAGAAATCCCAATGCTATTTAATTCGACGCTTCCAATCCCCGCTTTTACCTCCAGATTAATACCGGCTCGTAATCCGAGCGTCCCCATCACATAGAAGGTAAACTGATAATCGCCGTCTCCCGGCAAGCTGACTGTATTGCTCGTGCCGGTAAAACTCAGTACGCGCAAAGTCACCGAGTAACGCTTCGCCATTTTATAGTAGAAATCCGCCCCGATCGTCAGGTTGACCTGAGCGCTGACCACAAACTTGGCCTCGAATTTGATTTCTACAATCCCTAAAGCTACGCGCATGCTCGCCTCGAAAATTTCCTTCTCGATTAGCGGAACCCATTCCGTGTCTTGCTCCAACATCTCTTTATACTGTTCCTTCAGAGTCTCCACATCCACGTCGGTATCTTGCACGCCCGCCATGATCGCTTCGATCTCTGTCGCGATGTCCCGCACTTGACTAAAGAGTCCCGAGGTCTTCGCATCCAGCCAGTCATCCAGTGCAGCTCCCAGCTTGTCGTGTTCGACAAGAGCCATCTCCGCTGTGATGTTGAGCCCCGTATAGCTATAGGCATCCAGATTCGCCGTAATCACATAATCATCAATGACAGGGAATAAAGGGATCCTACCAAAAAAAGTATTTACGGTATACCAGTGCCATTTCGTCTCCGAATTAACGCCGAGATCCAGACTCATCTCCTGAATGAAGGTACCCGTCATATGGATGACAAGGGCGCCCTCTTCGCCATTGACGACAATATCGGCTCCTACTTGCAGGGTAGCGCTCACGCCGGAGGTTCGGCCGTTAATGTGCTTCAGCTTCGTGCCGAGCGAAGCAACGACGGTCAAGTTCTCCACCGTTACCGTGTCTGCCGATAGTATACCTACCTTCGACTGTGCCTTGAAGTCATTCGTCTCCAAAGCAATGGCGCTCAGATAGTTCGCGGCTTGATCGACGAATCCGCTCTCGATCGCTTGCTGCTCGATTTGCGCTTCGAGCCTCGCGATCTGCTCATCCGACAATAGCACGTCTCCGTTAATCGCTTGCTCCTGATAGAGGTTGAACGAATTTGTAACGTCCTCTACCGTAGCATCGGTATACGTAATGATGTCCATCTCTGCCGCAGACGTAATGGAGGTGATGAGCCCGTAGCCGACGATCCTCAAATCTTCATCAGCGAATTCACCATTAATGGCGAACTCGCCTTCATAAAACCCGATAAAGTCGCCCACATCCACCGTAGTCAGCTCATCCAAGCCAAGCGGCTCATACATACTGTCGCTGTAGTTCATCAAGGTGTGCTCGACCGTGATGGAGTTGTTATCGGGATTTCCATCCGTATCGGCCTCTACGCTCACCGGCAGCACATCCGGTTTGAACAACACTTGATCCGAGTCCGCACGACCATAAGCGTAGGTTGTACCGCTTACCGCTGTGATCTGGACATAGGCAACATCGCCAGCGTCTTCGCCGGTTGTTTCTACCGTGCGAAGATCAGGGCGAACCCCTTGATAGATGGCGACGGTATCGCCAACTTTAATCGAGGCGCTCCCGCTATATACGAACGTTCCACTGCTTGCATTCGCCTCAGCCAGCGTATTTCCGCTGCCGCCCACCGTCGTCGTGACGACAGGTATGGCTGGCGAATTCACATTCGCGCCATCCAGCATCATATCCGAGACTTCGGCGAAGGCCAGATAGATCAAGTTCGGATTGAGCGGAATATTCATGACTTCTTGCTTGGCAACGCTAAACACATAGATGCGCGTCGTCGCATCTTGTCCTTGGAAACGCAGGTTGTCGTCCGTCAACGTAAGTTGGTAGGTGTTGCCCTCGACGAACTCGCCGCCTTCGGCTGCCGAAGCTACCGTGAAGCGATCGTTCCCTTGGGTGACAGTAATCCCCGCGAAGTCGGGATTCGCTATATCCTTGAACGTCATGCCCGCTTTAACCTCGGATGCCGTCAGATTGCCCGATGCATCTATAACAGCAATCGTGAAGTTCGGCGAAACATCCAGCATCGAGTGGCTAGGCGTAGTCTGTACGGCATTATCCACGCTATCCATATACTTCGCATACAAGGTCGTATCCTCGATAATGGAACTTCCTTCTGCGAAAATTAGCAAATGATCGCTGTCCCTAAACCAGCCCTGGAAAATATACCCGTCCTTTGCCGGGGCAGGCAGTTTACTCAGCGCTTCTCCTGCTTGTACCGTCTGAGAGGCTAGCGCCGTTCCGCCGTCACTATCAAAGCTTAACGTGTAGCTATTTGCCGTCCACTTCGCATACAACGTGATGTCTTCGGTCACCGCTGCCGTGAAGCCGTAAGGGCTCCGCAAGTCGCTATCGCTGTACCAGGCGTCGAACGTATAGCCTGCCCGTGTCGGGGCGGCAGGTCTCGTCGCGGATCCGCCATAATTTACAGACTGACTAATCACTTCTGAGCCGTCGTTGCTGTTGAAGCTCACTGTGTAGCTATTAATCGTCCACTCCGCATACAACGTCAGATTGCCAGTCACCTTTGCCGTAAAGCTGTAGGCGTTCGTCAAATTGCCGTCGCTGTACCAGCCGCCGAACGTATAACCTGTCCGGGTTGGAGCGCCAGGTTCCGCAGCCATGCCGTTATAATTCACGGACTGGCTATTCACCGCCGATCCGCCGTTGCTATTGAAGCTCACTGTGTAGCTATTAATCGTCCATTTCGCATACAACGTGATAGGGCCAATCACCGCTGTCGTGAAGCCGTAATGGCTCGTCAAGCCGCTATCGCTGTACCAGCCGCCGAACGTATAACCTGCCCGCGTCGGTTCGTCGGGTGCCGCAGCCACGGCGCCTTCTTCCACCGTCAGGTCAGCCACTGCCGTACCACCGTTGCTGATGAAACTTACCGTGTAGCGGTTTTTTTGAACAATCGTCCACTTCGCATACAACGTGATATGCCCCGTCACCACCGCTGTTGTGAAGTCGTATGCGTTCGTCAAGTTGCTATCGCTGTACCAGCCGCCGAACACATGATCCTTCTTCGTCGGCGCGCCAGGTGCCGCAGCTTTAGCGCCTTCGTTCACCGTCTGCTCAATCACCGTCGATCCGCCGTTACTGTTGAAGCTCACTGTGTATTTAGCCGTCCATTTGGCGTACAACGTCATGTTATCCGTTACCGGCGTCGCGAAACTGTAGCCGACTGTCAAGCTGCTGTCGCTGAACCAACCGCCGAACGTATAACCTTCCCGCGTCGGTGCGTCAGGTTCCGTAACCGTACCGCCATAATTCACTGGCTGACTATTAACCAATGGTCCGCCGTTACTGTCAAAGCTCACCGTAAAGCTTTTAATCGTCCACTTCGCGTACAACGCAAGCTTACTCGTCACCGCTTCCGTGAAGTCGTAGGGAATTGCCAAGCTGCTGTCGCTATACCAGCCGCCGAATGTGTAACCTTCCTTTGTCGGCACTTCAGGTACCGCTGCCTTGGAGCCCTGTCTCACCGTCTGGCCAGTTACCGCTGTACCTCCGTTGCTCTCGAACGTAATCGCATACTCAGTAATGCTAATACCTCCGCCACCGCCATTGCCACCGCCATTGTTGCCGCCGGTGTTGCTGCTGGGTTCAGGCGTTGATGTTGGTGTTGGTGTCGGCTTAGGCGTCGCCGTCGCTTGATTCTGCCCTTGCCACGCTTCCACAACCACATTGCTGCGCATGAAGGTAACGGCAGCTTGCGCACGGGTCGCTTGGTCATGCGGGTTGAAATTGCCATTGGCATCCCCGACGAACAAGCCTGCTTGCCACAGCTTGATGACCGCATCAACAGCCCAAGAAGACACATTGGCGAGATCGGCAGGCTTCGTGGTTACGAGATTACTCGTTTGATAGGGAATCTGATGGCTTTCAAAATACCGCAAAGTCATCGTCACCATCTGCTCCCGGGATACGGTTGCATCTGGAGAAAAGTTCCCGTTGCCCGTGCCGTCGGTAATCCCTTTCTTAGCAGCCCACTCTACATATGGGGCATACCAAATCCCCGTCTGCACATCGGCAAAGGTCGAGATTGGATATTCGCTAACATCCACGCCTGCCATTCGGCCAAGCGCCGTCACATACATGGCACGCGTCATCGTACCCTGGGGCGAGAAGCTGTCAACACCCGTCCCGTTGAATATGCCATTCTTCTGGACATAGAGAACCGCATCGTAGAACCAGTCCGTTGGTTTAACATCTTGAAACTCGTTTGTTTCGGCCGCTGCCGCCTGCTGCACAGGAAGTAAGTTCACTGGCAGCAAGCCAACAATCATGCTGATAACGAGCATCAACGCCAGAATCCGTGATTTTATCTTCCATCCACGTTTTATTGCCTGCTTCAAACTCTTTCATCCCTTCTAGAAGCTGTTATGAATCTCTTTAATTGCCATACTGACTCTCTCATTCCCAATGCCAAAGACCTATAGCCCCTGCCAGTTACGTTAACCTTCCCTTCGTAACAACCAAATTACGACAGTAATTACGTAAATTTAGTTACTATTTTCCTACTATGTTATCATCGTCGATAGAAACACTGTCGAATTATAAAGAAAACTTTAAGTTTCATATATAGACTAATTTACTATGATAAAATTGGGGAAATCGATATCATCTATCATTCTTCGAGGGGACAATCGTGAAGGAATACAGAGTTGGTATTCAACGCTTACGAATCCTATGGAAGCAAATATGGGACAAACAAGAGAGTTCATTACTCTTGCAACAAAACCGCCTTTCGAGATTAGTTATTAGGTATAGCCGACTGGTTATGCCTCTTTTTCTGCCTAACCAAAAGGAGCGAATAGCATGAAGTTTTTACGTGAGCCCCGGTTCTTCCTTCTTAAGATGCTTGTCATATACCTGGTAGGTAAAGTCTGTATACTCTACTTCAATGACAGTGAATTCTCACTTGTAGCGGAACTTTGGGCAACACTTGGAATAGCTATTTTCTTCATTCTGATGCTTGCAATTGCCTGCGCGATTCCTGCAGAGAGCTATGATTCCTCTCCTCTACCCGTACAAGATAGTGTCTTGAAACGAATCAAACAGAGCATGTACTACAACATCGTAGACGGTCATCGAGGCCTCTTCAATGAACCGGACATACGTTTTGAAGAAAATAAAGTACGACTCACCTATACCAAGATCGAGAGCCCTGAAGAAGCCATAATAAAAATCGACGCGTACATATTAGTGCTGGAAGAAGTCAATACGAGCGTTGGGGATAAATACATTGAAGAGTTGCAGAAGATGCGGGCTGAGGCTCAATATATGATGCTGAACCCTGTAGAGCATACAGTGCATCTCTGAGGACCTGCATCACTTTAATCTTTACCTTCATGGGACCACGCAAAAAAGAGGCTTCGCAAAAGTTTGGTGAACTCATGCGAAACCTCTAATTTTTGCTGTGTAACCAAAATGTGACCACGGGGAGCTATGTTTAAGCTTGATTACCGCATGGAGCGTACTCTGCTCCATCGGCGATGAAATCTACCGCTAATGCGCGGTCGCTCATCATCGAATTACTTCGATAATGATTTCATCACATCATTCCGCCCATACCGCCCATGCCGCCCATGTCAGGCATGCCTGCGCCGCCAGCGCCCTTCGGCTCAGGCTTGTCGGCTACGACAGCCTCAGTTGTCAGGAACATAGCCGCTACGGAAGCAGCGTTTTGCAGTGCGGAACGCGTTACTTTAGCAGGGTCGACGATACCGGCGTCGAACATGTTGACCCACTCGCCAGTTGCCGCGTTGTAGCCGATGCCTACTGGCTCGTTTTTCAGACGCTCAACGATAACGGAGCCTTCTTGGCCTGCGTTTGCCGCGATTGTGCGGATTGGCTCTTCCAGAGCGCGCAGGACGATGTTAACGCCAGTCGCCTCGTCGCCATTAGCCTCAACAGCTGCAACCGCTTTGTATACGTTAACCAGAGCCGTGCCGCCGCCGGATACGATACCTTCTTCCACCGCTGCGCGAGTGGAGTTCAGGGCGTCTTCGATGCGGAGCTTGCGCTCTTTCAATTCGGTTTCAGTAGCCGCGCCGACTTTGATTACCGCTACGCCGCCAGCCAGCTTGGCCAGACGCTCTTGCAGCTTCTCTTTGTCGAAGTCGGAAGTTGTTTCTTCCAATTGAACGCGAATTTGGTTTACGCGGGCAAGGATGTCGGCAGAGTCGCCGGCGCCTTCCACGATGATCGTGTTTTCTTTAGTGATACGAACTTGGCGAGCAGAACCCAGTTGCTCTACTGTAGTGCCTTTGAGCTCAAGGCCGAGCTCTTCCGTAATCACTTGGCCGCCAGTGAGGGCAGCAATATCTTGCAGCATCGCTTTGCGACGGTCGCCGAAGCCAGGAGCTTTAACCGCTACGCAAGTAAATGTACCGCGAAGTTTGTTCAGAACCAGCGTCGCTTGCGCTTCGCCTTCCACGTCTTCCGCGATGATCAGAAGCTGCTTGCCGGATTGTACAACCTTCTCCAGGACAGGCAGGATTTCTTGAATGTTCGTGATTTTTTTGTCCGTGATCAGGATGTAAGGGTTGTCGAGCACCGCTTCCATCTTGTCCGTGTCCGTGATCATGTATGGGGAGATGTAGCCGCGGTCGAATTGCATGCCTTCAACCACTTCCAGCTCCGTGTTAAAGCCTTTGGACTCTTCTACAGTGATAACGCCGTCGTTGCCGACTTTCTCCATTGCTTCCGCGATCAGTTGGCCCACTTCTTCGTCAGCGGAGGAGATGGAAGCAACTTGCGCAATGGATTGTTTGCCTTCGATTGGCTTGGAGATCGCTTTGAGCTCCGTTACGGCCGCTTTAACGGCTTTCTCGATGCCTTTGCGGATAACCATAGGGTTAGCGCCGGCTGTTACGTTTTTAAGACCTTCGCGAATCATCGCTTGAGCCAGAACGGTTGCAGTCGTCGTGCCGTCGCCGGCAACGTCGTTTGTTTTTGTAGCTACTTCTTTAACCAGTTGTGCACCCATGTTTTCGAATGCATCTTCCAGCTCGATTTCCTTCGCGATGGACACGCCGTCGTTCGTAATAAGCGGGCTGCCGAATTTCTTCTCGAGCACCACGTTGCGGCCTTTAGGACCAAGCGTTACTTTTACTGCATTAGCAAGAGCGTCAACGCCGCGCAGCATGGAACGGCGAGCGTCTTCGCTGAATTTAATTTCTTTAGCCATAATCGTTAACCTCCCGATTGGTTAGAATAAAGTATACGGAATCTAAATCTTATTGGAACCCGGCTCTCTTAGCCGAAAATCGCATGGATGTCGCTTTCCTTCATGATCAAATACTCTTTGCCTTCGTATTTGATTTCAGTTCCCGCATATTTGGAGAACAGAACGCGGTCGCCTTCTTTTACTTCCAATGCAACGCGTACGCCGTCTTTCAGCGATCCGCTGCCTACCGCGATGACTTTGCCTTCTTGCGGCTTTTCCTTCGCCGTATCCGGCAATACGATGCCGCTTGCAGTCGTTTCTTCCTTCGCGATTGGTTCGATCAATACGCGTTCACCCAAAGGTTTAATCATTGAAAATAGCCTCCTTCTAAATTTGTCGCATGATTTTAATTCGTTAGCACTCGTGAGCCTCTAGTGCTAACAACCATTTTTATCATACTCAACTTCCCATCCGATTTCAAGTGCCTAGGGACAAATTTTCGGTAAAAATAACGGTGCGACTACAGAACCTGATGTCTACTGCAGCAAGGTCGAACCTCGGTCTGTGCAACGTATCCGTTCAAACTTTACTCCCGCTAAGTAAAACCGTCAGGGTAGATCATCCTGACTGTCCTTTCCGTGCTAGCGCCAACTTTTGTGTGCCGCAACTCAGATTTGCTTCCCCCTCATTATCCTTTAAACGATCTGTTATTCGGTATCCGCCGGATAACGATAGCTTGAGGCGGAAGAGCCCATAACTACAACTATCAAACCCGCCACTTCCGCAGATAGTTGGAGCGTTAGCGCGGATCTCGCACCGCACGGTTCATTAAAGCGGGGTTTTCCGCTTTATTCTGCGGATCTCGCATCGCGCGGCTCATTAAAGCGGGGTTTTCCGCTTTATTCTGCGGATCTCGCACCGCACGGTTCATTAAAGCGGAGTTTTCCGCTTTATTCTGCGGATCTCGCATCGCGCAGCTCATTAAAGCGGTTTTTTCCGCTTTATTCGGCGCGGCGAGGCGCGTTTCGTTCCGAGAATGATAGGTCAAGTATAGAGAAAACTCATACCTTACTATTATTTAACAAACAAGCCTGCATGCCGACGACGGATCGACGGATGCAGGCTAGCAATGGCTATTGACTATTATGCCCTTGTTACGATTTCAAGGCAGTGTCGATCGGAATTTCGTCGCCGCTCCATACCTTCTTCGAAGTCCATGGCGCGTCCGGGCCGCTCCAGAAAGGATGCGAAGCGGGCAGGCCGAGCGGAAGGAACGCCACCGCGCATAGATACAAGCTGCCCGTCGAAATGTAACTTTCGCCAATCTCCCGCTGATGTCCCGCCAAGCCGATCTTGAGCCAGCCTTCCGGCGTAAAGGTTCCCGGCGCGTCGAGCGTACGCCGTATGACGGCCGTCAGCGCGCATCGCACGCTTTCGGGAGAGAGCTCCTCCGGCAGCTCGCCGCGCAGCGCGCTCTGGGCGAGACTGTGAAACGCTCCGCAGCGATACGGGAGCGAGCGCCCGATTGGCGGGAACGAGCCGTCCGGTCCGATAAACCGCTCCTGTACGGCGGCGTAGCGTCGGGCCCGACGCTGCGCTGCAAGGCGGAGGTCATCCCATGTCCCATCCTGTCCCCGCATCGTCTCCAGCAAGTCGATCAGCATAGGCTGAATCACGAAGCTGTTGTAATAGTCCCAATGAAAATCCGGCCCGTCGCCATAGGCGCCGTCCCCCATGTACCATTGCTCATGCTGCCGGATCGCGTAATCGATTCGCATCGGGTCCCAGTCGGACTCGCCCGCCGCAAACAGGGCCGCTTCGATAAGGGCGGAGAACAGCAGCCAGTTGTTGTAGCCGGGCTTGCGCGTCCGCGTCGCCTTCAATGCGGCGATCACGTTGCGCTGCACGCCCGGATCCAGCTTCCGCCACAGCTCTTCCGGAGCGCGCAGCAGCGCCTGCGACAGAAATGCTGCGTCAACGATAGGCTGCCCGCCTTCCGAGAAGTTCATGAAATCCGGCGATTCCGGATTCGTGCCGGCATCAATGGCCGCTCTTGCCAGTTCCGCATAACGAAGACGAAGCGCTTCTTCCGCTCCATCCTCTGCCCCGCCCGGCTGCTCCAGCCATGGCGCCATGCCGGCAAGCAGCCTGCCCAGCGCCTCCAGATGCGTAAATTGGGCGCGATCCTCCGACATGCCAGGCTTGCATTCAACCGGCATGTCAACCTTTAGCCTCCGCTCGGCCAACGCGTTCAATACAGGACCGGCAACCTGTCCCAGCTTCTCCAGCCAAAATGCCCGTTCTCCCGAATGAGCGGTGCCTACGTTTGCTGCTGTCATCATCCTCTTCCATTCCCCCTGGTCTTGCTTTGTCTTACGAGCGTTATACAAAATGAAAATAAAACTCCGCTTCTATTATATACTTTCCGGTTGCCTCTTCGTCGACCCGTTTATCTGCGGCTCCATCCAACCTGTGGAAGTCCAGCGTATACCAGTGACGTTCCTTGCCAAAAATGAAAGAAAAGCAGGAGGAGCAAGATGGAGCTGGCGGGCAAGCGGCAGGCGAATGGGCGGCCCTGGGGGCTGCTACCAAAACAACTCGCCGTGCTTCAGCAGTCGCGAGATGCCCTCCGCGAAGTAGTAATCTCCGTAGATAAGCGGCACGTCAATATTTTTGTTCTCCGGATAATGGCTGGTGCCATGCAGAATCAAACCTTCTTCTTCCGCGTTGTCCCACGCCCCGTAACGGGTGTACAGGCTATGCAGCATACGCTCGCCCGCTTCGCGGTACAACGCGGATTCCGCCGAACCTACCTGCTCAGCCAGCAACAGCAAGCCGCAGGCCGCACAGGCGCCAGCCGAGCTGTCGCGATAGCGCGTAACGTCGTCGGGAATGCGGAAGTCCCATACGGGCACATAGTCCTCGGGCAGATTCGCGATAAAGAAATGCGCCACGCGCTGCGCCGCCCGAAGGTAACGCTCGTCTCCTGTATGCTTGTAGCTAAGCGCCATGCCGTAGATGGCCCAAGCTGCGCCGCGCGACCAGGCGGAATTTTCCGCATAACCTTGTCCGCCGTTTACGCCAAGCTTCTCGCCGCTTGCGGCGTCGAAGATGACAATATGATTAACCGAGCCGTCCTCCCGAATAAAATGGTCCAGTACCGTATCCGCATGCGCAATCGCCACGTGCTTGTAGCGAGGATCGCCGGATATGTCGGCTGCCCAGTGCAGCAGCGGCAAGTTCATCGCGCAGTCGATGATTGCCCAGCCGGAATTGTCCTCGCCCGGTCTCCAAGGATTCCAGGCGCGAATGTAGCGGCCCTTCATATTAAACCGAGCGCTCAGCAGATTTGCCGCCAGCAACGCCCGACGTTTCGACTCCTCTTCGCCGAGCAGCTTGTAGCGGGCAACGCTAGTGAGCTGCCACATAAATCCCATATCGTGATCCAGTCGATAGTAGTCGGATATCACCCCGTCCAACTGCGCCTCGCAGCTCTCAGCCAGCGCACGTAATGCTTCGTCTCCGGTTTCCCGGTAAACCAGCCATAGCAAACCAGGCCAGAAACCCGCCGTCCACCAATAGGCCGGCTCCAGTACATATTGTCCGTTTACGCTCGCATGCGGGAAACGATCTCCAATTCGTTTGCTCGTCCTTGATACTTTTGCGACAATCTGCTCCCATGCTTCTTGTGCCCATTCCTTCTGTATGGTCATCTCTCTGCTCCCATTCTTTGTCTGATCTATCGTTTTATCCTTCTACAGTCCAAACATCCTGTACAGTACGGCCGCAGCTTGCGCCCGGGTCGACAGTCCCCGCGGGGCAAAGCTGTTTTCGCCCATGCCGTTTATAATGCCTTGCTCCTGCATAACCGCTACCGCTTCGACGGCATACGGGGCGATGCTGGCCGCATCCGCAAACGCCGGCGCTTCCGCGCTTGGGCTCCATGCCAGTCCCATCGCCTTGGACGCCCGGTACAGCATGACCGCCATGTCTTGCCGGCTGATGGCGTCGTTTATCCCGAAGCTGCCGTCCGGTTTTCCTTGCGCGATGCCCAGCTTCTGCGCGGACGCCACGGCCTTATCATGCCAAGAGCCTTTTTGCACGTCGCTAAACGTAGCCGCAGCGGACGCATCCTCCAGATCGAACAGTTGCACCAGCATCGTAATAAACTGCGCCCGCGTCAGTTGACCGTTCGGCCGGAAGGCATCGTTGCCGACTCCGTTTACAGCGTCCCTTGCCGCCAGCGCTTCAATGTACGACCGCGCCCATGCCGCTTGGCCCAAATCTCCGAATGTCTTGTGCACATAGGCAGGGAAATATTTGCTGAAGTGTTTCGGGCTAAACTTTACCTTTCCCGTTGCCGGGTTGTACCTGGCGTTTTTGACCAGTTCCAGCTCGCCGCTATCCGTTACGTAGTAGATGACGATTTTGTCCGCCGTTTCGCCCGGCCGCAGCGTATAAGGCACTTCTACCGTCACTTCGCCCCCGCCAAACGCGCGGATTGGGCGTCCATCCAGCAGCAGCTCAAAATCGTACACCGCGTCTCCCGGATTCACCTGCTCGCCGATATTCGCTGGCAAACTCGATACATCCAGTCGGCGGACTGAAAACTGCAGATTGGACGCGGATTCGTCGTCGATCAGCCCCCGGTCAAGGGTGACAATCGCAAGGCCGCTGTCGATGACGATGTTCTTGGCTTTTTGTCCCGCTTCGCCGCGAACTTGCGCCAGCGGGAACTCCACCTCCACCTTGCTCGCCGCGACTCCCGGCTGCACCTCGATGCGCAGTGTTTGGCCGCTGAGCAGGTCGACCGCTCGCTGCATATGGTTGGCATTTAGCTTGACCTGCGCTGTCCCGCCCACGATCGAAGGCGCCCCCACCATAACGGACTTTTCCGTAATGATCGGTTCGTTATCGGGGGTTGTACCACTGCCACTGCCACTGCCGCCGCCAGTCCCGTCACCTCCTCCCGTTCCGTTGCCGACAATTACCGCGTTCGCACCCGTTGCCGGCTTATAGGTCGTCCATTGATCATTGGATTGACCTACCTTGATGGCGTCCAGCGTGAAGTTTCCTTCGCCGACCGCTTTGGCGGTCAGTTTGACGGTCCCCAGCACAATGCTGCCGCTCTCTCCCGCCGCATCCCCGAGCTTTGAGTAGACTGCTCGCACTTGGCCTCCGGGGAGCAGTTCCGTATTTACCAGCGAGCTGAAGCCTGTCAAACTCGTCGTAAATGCGCCGCTGCCGGCCGTCCACAGGGATGGATCGAACTTGACATTTAACTCAAACGCCACCAGTTCCTGCGCATTGCGAAGGCCGATCTCCACCTCGATCGTCTCCCCGACCCTGACTTCGGCCTTGGATACGTTCAAGTAGAAATCCGGCTCATACGGCGCCGCGAACAGCGCAGAAGGCCATACGGAGCATAGCAGCAGGAGCGCCAGCCCGATCGTCCATATTTTTCTTTTCATAGATACCATCCCTTTCTATAGTGCTTAAATCTTGCCCAGAATCCATTGCGCCAGCTTGCGCAGATCCTTGATATCGATCTCGCCGTCATCGATCAGATCCGCTTTTTTGTAAGTAGCCCAATCGGCGCCTTCCTGATTCTTGCCGTAGTAGAGTGACGTCATTAAGGCCAGATCGCCGACGCCCAGCCTGCCGTCACCGTTTAAATCGCCAGGCACATGCGCGATCACAAGCGATTGAAACGTCCCAACGGCGGCGTTTAATGTCAGAAGCGCCTGATCCACCTCGGCTTGAGTCGCCGTTTCACTATTCCGCGTCGTTTTCGCGGCCAGAATGGCCTGCCACAATACCGCCTTAGAGCCTGTCGGGTATTGTCCCGCCAGAGTTCCTTCAACTGCGGAGCCATGCAGCGCCTCCGCGTTCAATATAGCCTCATCCAGCGCGGTTTTGTCCGTTTCCGGCTCGGCATCCGCTTGCGTCTTGGCGATGATGATCCAGCTGAGCTGTACGTCGGTATTGCTGCCGGTCTTAGCAGGCGAAACGACGATTTCCATCGTGCCGGCCTCGTCCATCGCGATATCCTTGTGTGCCGCCGCCTCGTAGGAGCCGGTAATGATCCTTCCCGTTTCCACCGTCGTACCGTTGATGGCGGTATTCGCAACGCGATTCGACTGGGAAGACGAGAACCACGGGTCGTAGAAGCCGATGTAGACGTTGTATTCGCCCCCATCGAGATCAAATTTGTAGGTCAGATCCCGGCTGCTTGTCGTGTTCACATAGCGCAAGCTTTGGAAAATATCCGTGTTGTTTGTCCGGAGTATGCTGTTCGTGCCGGTGTATCCCCATGTTCTTCCATTCTGTGGATCGTAGCTTTGCTCTGCCACGGTATGCTGGAGCTGCTTGCCCGTGCTGGCCGTATAGTCGCCGACCAACTGCGTATATTGCGGCACTTCTCCAGATGACGGACTGACAAAATAAAGCATATGGTCCGGCAGAGTCACCGACACCTCGTAATTAACCGTATTGCCCGCCAGAGAAGTGCTTCCTCCAAGCGTGCCTTGTACCGTAGCCGTTCCA
The DNA here is from genome assembly GCF_002165585.1 of Paenibacillus sp. MY03. Lineage (NCBI taxonomy): Bacteria > Bacillati > Bacillota > Bacilli > Caryophanales > Paenibacillaceae > Paenibacillus > Paenibacillus sp. MY03. The sequence goes on from NZ_MXQD01000043.1 coordinate 63,320, forward strand.
AGCTTCGTGCTTGCCGACGCCAGACTTGCGGGATCCCAGCTTACGGGCACGTTGTCGTAAATCGTCGAGCCTTGCTTCAAATGAAGCGTCGCGGGCAATTCCAGAGCTTCGCCCAGCTTGACGGTATGTTCCCCGTCTCGCAGCACCTGCAACGGCGCCAGCGCATCCAACGATTCCAGCTTCCAGTCGCTTACCGTCTGACCTTCGATCTTGGTTCCGTTCGCCGTAATCTGAATCGGAATCCATACGTAACCGGACGTTTCCAACGCACGTTGGATCCAGCGGTCGCCCATATAGATGAACAGGCCGTTCTCGGGATCATACGGAATGACCGCCGTCGACTGTGTACGATACGACGTATTCGACGTGTCGTACGGGAACGGATTGCCCAGATTCGTATAAGGCGTAAACGTCCTGCCTCCGTCCGTCGTATTGCCGAAAATATGATTGGCGCGATAGGCGATGGAAGGATTGGGATCCCACCCCGTTGTGCCGGACGTAATGAAATAATAATAACCGTTATATTTAAATACCGCTGGCGCCTCCCGGCTCGTATCTGTAAATACACGGGCCGTAAAGGTTTCGCCCAGTCCTTCCGTTCCGTCCTTGATCGGCGCCGTAAATTCGTCGTTCAATAATGAAATATACGTATATTTGTTTTCTTCACTGGAATAAATAGCATACGCTTTGCCGTCGTCATCCTTGAATACGGTCATATCGCGGGCCATACCTTTGTTGCTGTCGTAATAACCCTCGATGTAGTTCATTTTCTGCGCGTTGACCAGCTTAAACGGACCAAACGGAGAGTCCGATACCGCAAAGCCCATCTGCGCGCGACTGTACCGGCTGGCGGCGGTAACATAGGCCGGGTCGTTCTTGAGCGTATCGTAAAACTCCAATATGCGCGCGTCGCTTGGCCCGTCGACGTGGTACACAATGACATATTGGTTCGTTTTGTCGTTGTACAGCATTTTCGGACGTTCCATAATGGTGTAATAAGCATACGTACGGTCAAACGCCAATCTCAAGCTTGCTTCGTCGTAGGTTGCAGCCGCATAGTCGAAATCGCCGTCATTGCTCCGGCTATAGCCAGGTTGCGCATTATTGTCGACGTACGCCTGCAGGAAGTCGCGGGCGTAGTCGATGTCGAATTGGGACAAAGGATCGCCCAGTTCGTTGGTGCCAAAGCCTGCCGTTCCCATCGCGCGGGCTTTCAACGCCTCAAGCTGGCTGTCGCTGAACTGAACGCCTTGGCCATTCGCCGTTTTTTCCATTGGGAATACGCGATGCGGATAAAGGGCAACGCCCATGTCTGCCCAGTTGTATAGATCCTTGGATACATACGTATGAATGCCGCCAATCGGCCGGCCGCCGTAGGTTTTATCTTCGCCGACCCACAGCCAGGCACCGTCACCGTCGACCGGATTGTCCGTATATGTCGGTTCATTGCCGTTCCACGATACATGGTCCACCCAAATGACTTGGCCGCCGTGAGCCTGAATCGGAACGCCGTTCGTATCAAACCAGACGTCGGTGTTCTCTCCAGCCATACCGCCTATCGATGAATACGTGACGGGCTGAACGGGGCCGGTCAACTCCTCCACGGCAAGCCAACTGATCGCCGCATTTTTATTTGTTTTTCCCGCTCCCGGCCCTGCCGTATAGGAGCCTGCGTTCGTCAGCACGTAAGTTACGTCTGCGGCGCCATCCGGCAGCTCGATGTCATAGGTTATTAGCTTGGAATGACCCGCGTGATCCAGATGTAGACGATTGACGACTTTGGATACCTTTTTTCCGTCCAGATTGTAGCTGATCGATATTTTGATTGGCATTTCGTTGCTCCACCACAGACGATGATAGGAGGTAAAGCGATAGCTTTTGCCTCCTTCCAGACCGTCTAGCTTGTACGACAAGGTAGACAGCGAATCGCCGCCGTCGATCATGATGCCTGTAGCGTTTTTGTCCAGATCGGGTTGCTCCGATTTGTTAATGACAGTGCTGTTTGCTCCGGAGCTGGCAAGGGCGATATACCCCCATCCGGATGTCGAATTGTAAACCGCATTGCCGGACTCGTTTAGCAGGTCATTCCCTGTCAATGCCTTCACGGCATTATAAATGCTAGGAACTCCCGCGCCCGCATCGATAAAATATTTCAGATTGGGAGGCACAACCTCCACGTATGCCTTCACGGGCTCCGCCAGATCGTGTCTCGTCCCGTCGGCTCCCACCTTCAAATAAGCGGTTCCCGTTACTTCGATCGCTGGGGCGAAGGCTTGCGTATAGTCGACATTGGCCGGCAAACTCCAGTCTACGTATATGGGATCCACAACGGAATTGTCGAACGCCTTGCCGCTAACCGTATTCGGCATTGCCGGTTGCTGTCCCGTCAGGGTGGCGACAACGACCGGATTGTAGGATGCCGGCAGCTTCGTGCCGTCCTCCAACGTCGCTTTGATTTCGGTCGCGACCACATTATCGGCCGACATCGTTCCACTCAGGTTTTGCAAGCCGATTTTGCCCGCCGCAAATTGAGTGTCCGTAAACTCAACGACCTTGCTATTGTTCAGGTACCCCTGGATCAGGCTGCCGATCGCGACAACCTTGAGGTTGTACCATTGGTTAATCGACAAGGTCTGATTGGAGGATGCCAGGACGGAGGCAGAGCCGCCCACCCGCTTGATGAGCTGCACCTGGGTCGATCCCGATGCCGGCCTGTACAGCCGGAGCCAATAATTGTTGCTGTTGTCCTGCGCCCGGAACACGATGCCGGCGTATCCGCCATTGGCGTTGATCCGGACTTGGCTCTCTACCGTGTAGTCCTTCCAGGCCGCATCTCCCGTAACGATCGTCGAATTGGTATTGGTTGCGTTCAATATGCCGCTTTGTACGCTGTAAGCACCTGCGAGAATGCTCCAATCGGAAGAAAGGGACGCGCCGGAAAAATCGTCCTGAAACAAAATTGTGCCATTACTATTCGCATGAGCCACATTGGTTGGACCAATCGAAGCGAACAGCACGACGATCATGCAAATTGTCGTCCATATGGCTGTATACTTTTTGATGGATGTCAAAGGAAATCCACTTCCTCGCTATGTATTTTCCATTCACGAAAGCGCATACATCAACCTGCAATTTTTAAATGCGCGTACGATTGGACGGGCCGCATGCCTGCAGCCGATCCAATCTTATGCGCTAGTCTTAGCCTTTGATTCCCGAAGAAGCAACGCCCTGCACAAAGTTTTTTTGCAGAGCCAGGAATATAATCAATACCGGTATGATCGATACGACGCTGGCTGCCATAATGAGTCCGTATTCGGCCGAATATTGCGAGATGAACATCCGCAGACCGATCTGAATCGTCTTAAGCTCGGTTTTGGTCAAATAAATCATCGGTCCGAGGAAATCGTTCCATGTCGTAACGAAAGTAAAAATCGTCAGTGTAGACAATGCCGGCTTGGAGAGCGGCAGCATCAGGCGCGCCCAAATGCCGTACTCGCTCAAACCATCGATCCTTGCCGCTTCGCAAAGCTCATCCGGAATGCCTTGATAAAATTGCCGCATCAAAAATACTCCGAATGCCGAGAAAGCTTGCAAGAAAATAATGGCAAGATGCGTATTGTTTAGGCCAAGCTCGCGCATCATGATGAATTGCGGCACCATGTAGGCTTGCCAAGGAATCGCGATTGTTGCGATATAGGAGAGGAAAAGCAGGTTTCTCCCTCTAAAGCGAAGCTTCGCAAAGGCGTAAGCCGCGAAGCTGGACGTCAGCAATTGCAGCAAGGTCACGATGACGGATAATTTGACCGTATTCATAATAAACGTGCCAAGCGGTATGCGGGTCCAAATGTCCACATAGTTCTGCCAACGGATGTTGTCCGGTATCCACACCATCGGAAAGGAGAATACATCCTTATTAAGCTTGAACGAGGATGACAGCATCCAGATATATGGAATAATCATGCATATGGCAACGGCAATTAACGCGATATAGGCGAGCGTCATCCAGCCTGCGTGGAACTTCTTTTTTGATCCAACCATCTCTTCTGTCTCCTCCTATTGACCGTATCTTTTTTCGCCGCGGAACTGAACGATGGTTACGCCCATAACAATCAGGAACAACACGAGAGCCATGGCATTGGCGTAGCCGTAATCCAGCGAACGGAAGGCGGTATTATAGATTTGATAAACCAGTACCCTTGTGGAATCATTTAACTGGTTATCTGCTCCGGCAAACAGGTTGATGAAGATGTCGTACACTTTGAACGAATTGATGACCAGGATCATAAGTACAAAGAAGGTTGTCGGCGCCAGCTGCGGGATCGTAACATTAGTGAACCGCTTCCAGCCATTTGCGCCATCCAGCTCGGCAGCCTCGTATAGCTCGGGATTAACGCCCTGCAGCCCTGCCAAGTAAATGACCATATAATATCCCATGTTTTTCCATACGGTAAACAGGATAACCGTAAACATGGCCCAGTCTTTATCCGCCGCCCAACGAGGGAGATCCTCAATAGGAATGCCGGTGATGGTATGCAACAGATTGTTGATCGGTCCCATCGTGGGACTAAAGATAAAGTTCCATACCGCCGCAACCGCTACAAGAGAAGCCACATACGGGAAGAAAAACGCCGTTCTCATAAAATTACGTCCAACAATCTTCTGATTAAGCAAGATAGCAAGCGCAAGCGCGCATGCCATCGTCAAAGGCACTACTCCTATCGTATAGACAACCGTATTCCAAAGCGCTTTATGAAAGGTAGTGTCCTTTATAAGTCTTATAAAATTATCAATCCCGACATAATTCATAGGATTGGAGCCGTCCCATTTCACAAAGGCCAATATAATCGCAAATATCATAGGCACTAGCGTAAACAAGGCAAATCCGATAAAATTGGGCGCAATAAAGCTGTACGCCACCAGATGATCCTTCATCCCTCTTGTGATAAACGGCTTGTTGCTTTTTCCCGTTGCCAGCGTCGTTTCTTTCTGCATGATTTTCCCTCCAAACCTTCTCGTACGCCAAGCCGCCTGCTGCTTTATTTTGAAAGAGGCGGGCAAACGCCCGCCTCACAAAACACTGTTTCCGTGGCACTAATTGCTCAATACAAGCTCCACGCGTTTATTCATGTCTTCCAAACCTTTATCAATGCTTGTGTTTTTCGTCATGATGTTGTCGTGATTTTCGTTCAAAATAACTTCGATATCCGCGCTTTTTTCGTGCATCGGCATTTCCAGGTATGTTTTGAACGTGTTCAGAGCTTCTTTACTGTTTTCATCAGTCGGGAAACCATCGATGCTTGCGATCGAGCTGATAACCTCGTCGTTTTTGATCGCGGGAATCGTGCCGGTGGACGCGATAACCGTTGCGCCTTCTTCGCCTGTCACGAACTTCAGGAAATCAAGAGCCGCATCTTTTTTGGCGGACTTTTTGTTAACGGCCAGCGATGTGATGGTGCCCAGCGTCGTGCCCGGCTCCACGCCTTCCGGATGCGGATATTTCACGATACCCCAGTTGGCGGCGGCGGATTCGCCGCTTTTCACTTTGTCGATTTGCGTTGCGATAAACCAACTGCCCATGTTCAGCGTTGCAACGGAGTTGTTGTAGAACACGCCGGAGTAATGCGTGCTGGACGTTTTCAATGTTGCGTAATCCATAATAATGCCGTCATCCTGCAGCTTCAGAATGCGCTCGTAAGTCGGCTTCAGGAAATCGTATTTGCCGTCAACTACTGTGTTTTGGCCATCCAAAATGCCGAACAATTGAACAGCACTGCGCCAAGTGTGGTGATGCGCGCCGTATACCTTATCCGCGCCGGAGCCCGAAGTTACTTTTCTAGCAATCTCTTCATATTGATCGAACGTCATATCGTTGGTCGGATAAGGCACGCCCGCTTTGTCAAAGAGATCTTTGTTGTAGTAGATCAGCCAGAAATCGCTGCGGAAAGGAAGCGCATATACTTCGTCTTTCACTTGAATTTGCTCTACCGTACCGCCATATGCCGCTGTGTCAATGCCGCTTTCGCCAATAAAGCCGTTCAGCGGCTCCAGGTGATTTTGCTTGACCAGGTTGGAGTAACCCGGAATATCTTTGATCGTCAGAACGTCCAGATCCGCTCCGCCGGACAGTTGAGTGCTGAGCATGGTCATGTAGTCGGTGGAGCCAAGATCCACGTACTCAATCGTTACGTGAGGGTTAGCTTCTGTATACGCTTTAATAAGAGGCTCATAGTAAGCGGTTGCTTCCCAATCCCACAATGCCCATTTCAATGTAACGGGTTCGTTGCCCTTGTCCGCTGGAGCGCTTGAGGAATTCGTCGGCGCTGCTGTCGGCGCTGCTGTAGCCCCTGAGTTTCCGTTATTGCCAGAGCAACCCGCAACCATACCAGCCGCAAGCATAGCCGTTAATCCGATTCCCATTGTTTTTTTGAATCTCATGTAAAAGTCCCCTTTTCCTGGCGTTATTGGTAAAGCCCACTCGACATTGCCGAATCTATTTCAAATATTAGAACATAACTTGCCCAATGAGGATACAATTTTAACGGCTTATCCTTCACTTTTTCAACCTTTTAAAGCGTTTTCAATTGGATTCCTGTAAAATTATATCGAAAACATGTAAAATCGGTTGTTTTTTATCGCCTACCTCTTACGTTTGTGCCATCTATGGTATTGTTATCGTATACAAAGGGGTGCTTGCGCTTGAGAAAGCATAGACATACAACCATCAAAAGCCGCATTATTTTAATTATGACCGTATTTGCACTACTGACCGCCGCCCTCATGTCGATATTCAGCTACGAGATGATCTCGTATTTCCAACGCAAAACGGCGGTTCAGGCAGCGGAATTCAACTTGCAGCTCGTCGCCCATATTATTGAAAAGGATTTAATCAATCTTTCCGCTCATGTTATGAAGAATAGCGCAAATTCCACTACCAATACGCTGTTGGTCGACTATTTCTCCTCCGAGCAGGCAAGTGCGATGGATGCCATTAACCTCTACGCTTCCATGCAGGAAGACTTTCGTTCCAACCTGTCCAACGGCTATGTACGCCGGCTGGTCGTGACGGATAACAAAAACAAATTTTTGCAGGTGGACAACTTGGCCAGCAGTACGTCGTTGCCCCTAAGCATTCACAATATTCACCTGCTTCCCGGCACTGATTCCGATGCCGCCGAGCAATGGGGGCGGATCATCAAGGATCCTTATTCTAATTCCAAGGTCATCCCCGTGATCTTTCCCATATACGACAAAGGTTCAACCGTTGGCACTGTCTATTTGCTAGCCGGTACTTCGGTCATTACAGACAAGTTGCACGGCTACGCGTTGCCATCCGGTTCTCAACTGCTGGTGACGCTAGGAGAAACGCATTATGAAATTGACGGAGCCGAAATAGAGCCCGTCGTTTCTGATTATGTTGACACCGCTTTCATCAATGATTATTCGACCGGGTCGCAAACTGTGGTATCCCATATCGAGTCGAAGGACGGATCGAGCCGAATTACCGTTTCCTATCCCGTCATTGACGGCGTTGTACTGACGCAGACGCTCGCAACGAATCAATTGACTACCTTGTCCAATGTATGGATTTTGCTGATGCTCGGCGTGACTTGCCTGCTCATCGCTTTGAGCGGCATTATAACGGTTTATTTGACCCGAACGATCAGCAACCCTGTTGAGAAGCTCAAAAAAAGAATGGACAAGATCGCGCAGGGTCACTTTTTTGTCGATAGAATGATCGAATGGGATAACGAATTGGGTGATGTCGGCCGTGGCATCAACCGGTTATCGCAAGATATAGTCGCGCTTATGGAGACTCGGCTGGCCGACGAGAAGCAGAAGCAGGAGCTCGAATACCGGATGCTGCAGAGCCAGATCAATCCTCATTTTCTGTACAATACGCTTAATTCGATCAAATGGATGGCGACGATTCAGAATGCTTCCGGCATCGCGGAAATGACAACCTCCCTATCCAGACTGCTTCGCAACATTGCCAAGGACATCCGCAAGCTGGTGCCGCTCGGAGAGGAGCTCGCCTTGCTGGACGATTATTTTCTGATTCAAAAATACCGCTACGGAAGTACGATTACGCTGGAACAACATATCGGCTCCGAACAATTATTGAACTGTCCGATCCCGCGCTTCTCCTTGCAGCCGATCGTTGAAAACGCCATCTTCCACGGCATAGAACCCAAAGGAACTGGCGGCCATATCGTCATTACCGTCGAACGAAGCGACTCTGCGGATCTGCTAATTACGATCGAGGATAACGGCATAGGCATGGAACAGGAAAAAATCGATGCCATTCTTAAAAAGCATGACACCGACTCCGCCGGGATGATCACTCATATGGGTTTAAGCAGCGTCAACGAACGTCTTCGACTCGCTTTTGGCGACAAATACGGTTTGTCTATCGAAAGCGAACCGTCAAAATATACGAAAATGTTCATTTTATTGCCTACGCAGACATCGGCATAACGGACTGCAATGACAGGGGGAAAGAAGCATGATCAAATTATTAATTGCGGATGACGAAACGTTGGTGTGTGTCGGCCTGCAATCCATGCTCAAATGGGAGCAGTACAATATCGAAATTGTCGGCACCGCGCATAACGGCGGCCAAGCGGAGGATATGATCGATACGCTGCGGCCTGATATCGTCATTACGGATATTAAAATGCCGGTCAAAAGCGGATTGGAGGTCGCCGACAGCGTTCGCAAAAAATACGGTCGGATTCCGCTTTTTATTATATTGACGAGCTACGAGGAATTCGAATACGCGCGTGCTGCCGTCGAGGTTCAAGCTGCCGATTATTTGGTCAAGCTGGAGCTGACGCCGCAATCCCTCTCGGACTCCATTGTCAAAGTCATCGCCATCCTGGAGGATTACCGCTCGATGGAGACTCATCCCAGCCTGGAATACAGAAGCAACCTGCATGCTCAGCGGGATAAGTTTTTTATCCGTCTGTTCAACAATTTGTTTGAGAACCGGAACCAGTTTACGCTGCATAAAGAGGATCTGTCGATTGACTTATCGGAGCCCGCTTATACCGTATGTATTTGCCGCATCACGGAGCCCGATAGCGTACCCCCTAGCGGGGACAAGTTGGTCGCCTTCTGCTCCAGCACGCTGCAAATGGCCAAAAGCACGCTGCTGACCGACAGACCATGCTTTGTAACCGGTCTGGATCTGCGCAACTTTGCCATTACGATTCCCGTACCCACTACGGATGCAAATGTGTGGGTTCCCGATATCGCCAAGCTTCTAAACCATATGGCGCTTATCTTGCGCAACTACTTTAATGTCACCATCATGGGCTCTGTCGGCTATGCCGTGGAGGACCCTTATTTGATACGGGACAGCTACCTGGCAGCACGCCAGATGTTGCCTCACGCAGCACAGCAAAACGAATTTGTATTTTTTACGCGCAATGACACAGCGGGACAAGAAACAGCCCTATTCGATTTTTCCGCCATGCGGTCGGAGATGCGCCGCGCGTTTGAGGAGATCGACATCCGTGCGTTGCATGACATTATTACGAAAATGATCGAAACGTTCGAAGGAAGGCCCGACGCTCTCGTGCCTGCCATTGATGCCGCATGCAGCGTACTGTTTATGGCTACTTCCATGCTGGCGGACGGCGAGGAAATGATAGAGCAAATTTTCGAGAACGAACCCGAGGGCTATCGGGGTATTTATCAAATGCATGCTATGGAAGATATTATCGCTTGGCTGATCCGATTCCGGGACGGCTGCTGCGAAAATTTGTCTTCCAGAAAACAAAGCTACAAAGCTCAGGTGGTGAGCAATGTACAGGACTATATCAAACGAAATCTGGATGTCAAATTGACGTTAAATCACGTCGCGGATGTATTCAACTTCAGTCCCAACTATTTGAGCCATCTGTTCTCCAAGGTCGCCAAAATTAATTTTGTGGAATATATTACAGAAACGAAGATTACAGCTGCCAAAGAAATGATGCAGCGCGGAGAAGGTCGCATTTACGAAATTTCGCAAAAGCTCGGTTATGACAGCGCTTTTTATTTTAGCAAGGTATTCAAAAAGGTAGAGGGTATTTCTCCGAGGGAATTCCTGCAGCGTATCGAATCGGAGATGTCCAATGGAAGGTCTTGACCTGGCATCGGACATTCCGATCCTTCCCGCTATAATGGATACCCCGTACTATTTTCCATGCTTCTTTCCATTCCCTTCATTAATCAAGAGGAGCTGTCCCAGAAGTGTTCGCATGACACGGGGACGTCCCAATTAGGGGTCCCAAAAATCGCAATATGTCTTTTTGAACATCCCCCGCTCGCAGCTGCTGCTTTTTCTTGCCATAGGCGTTCTTAACGTCTATGGCGCACAAAGTGGCTGCTTTTTCTTGCCATAGGTGTTCCTGCTTCGAGGCTTAACCAAAGTAAGTCTGGAGGTTGGGGTGGCTTTCCCCTTTCCCTTGCCAAACAATTTGCTGACGAAATCAGCAGTGGACGCTAAAAACCAAGGAACTAAGCGAATTCAAACCGCATAGCTCCTTGGTTTTTTACGAAAGTCATCTTTATTGGTTTTGAGGGTTTTCCAAATTTACTTTTGGGACACCCTCTTGTTTAAATGTTGCCCAAAATTAATTGCGCCAGCTTGCGAAGATCCTCGATATCGATCTTTCCATCATCGGTCAAATCCGCTTTCTTATAAGCAGCCCAATTGCTGTCTTCATCGTTCCTGCCATAGAAGGCGGACGCCATCAGAGCCAGATCGCCGATGCCGATCTTGCCGTCACCGTTCAAATCGCCAGGTGCATGAGATATCACAAGCGATTCGAAGGTCCGAACCGCAGAGTTCAACGTTAGCAGTGCCCCATCCACCTGGGCTTGAGTAGCCGTTTCATTAGCCTGCGTCGTTTCCGCAGCCAGAATAGCCAGCCATAATGCCGCCTTCGAGCCTGTCGGATATTGACCTGCCAAATTCCCTTCCACTGCGGAGCCATGTAGCGCCTTCGCGTTCGAAATGGCCGCATCCAACGCAGCTTTGGAAACTGCCTCGATCTCGATGCTGTACGACAGCGCCCCCCCCACTTCCGATTCCGTACCCGCAGCATTTGCCAATATGATATCCGTTATCGTAATGCTGCTGGTAACAGACTCGGCGAGAGCTATTGCTTTAAACTGCAGCTTCAGCAGCGCAACCGGATCCGCGTTTGCCGCTCCCGGCTGAAGATCGACGGTCAGGAACCGCAGCTGTCCGGGTTCGGATGACTGATCCAGCAGCGTAAAGCCGGCCTTGACCGATTCTGCGCCTGCATATTCAACTTGCGTCGGATCGTACTGGATTGTGAAATCAAGTCCGTACACGCTTTCGGCTACCGTATTCAGGCCAAGCGTTACATCAAACGACTGATTGGATACGACGCTTGCCGCCCCCGACAGGTACAACGGATGCGTACCGACCGGCTCCTGCTCCAGGCCTGCTACCGCATCTTGAAGCGATTCCATAGCATCATCAACCTGCTGTTGCGTTGCTTCTTCGTCTTGAAGCACGCCGCTCGCTTCCGCCAGCGCATCCAGGAAGACGCTCCAGCTTGCCGCCGTATAGTTGTCGTTCGTTTTGTCTTTAAGCTCCTCGTACAACGTCTGCAGCGCTTCTTTATTGACTCCCGGATCAGCGCTCTTGACCGGTGCAACGGCTGCAAATGAAAGCAAAGGAGACTGATTGTTGACTGCAGCAACCATTCTCAAATTTACCGCGCCTGCCTGCTCTATCGTGAAGGTATAGCTTTTTACGACATCAAACGATGCCGTGTTAAGCACGATGGTATCCTTAAGTTCGCTTTTGTTGTCATACTCCAGGTAAACTTGCTCCGTGCGCGCGGTGCTTGCCCACCAGCTGTAGGTGCCTAACGTCAGCGTATATTCGCCGGCTGGCAAATTGCCGAATGTATAGACAAGAGCCGAACCGTTCGCATTGCCGGTGTAAATGCCTGTCGTTGTTTGCTTGCTGTACGTTCCGGCTACAATTCCCTTGTAGACAACGGCCTGCGACCCGCCGCTAGCATTGAAGGCGCGGTGGCCCCAGCCTTGGGCGGCGTCGTAGACCCGGTCCGGAGCATTGTTGAGCAGCGGCTTGCCGGATGCGCTGGCCAGAGCCGCTACCGAGCTGTACGCCGGCGAATCATACCCCAGCGTCGTGGTGGCATTATGCCCGCTGGTCAGGCCGGCTGCCGTTGCGTTCGCATCCACGAAATACATAATGTCCTCCGGCACAACCTCCACGTATGCCGTAGTTTGCAGACTTCCGTACGTTCCGGTTACAGTTACCGTTTGATAGGCCGTATTGAAGCTGATGCCATCCAGCTTCCAGTTGACATGGACCATCGATTTGGATCCGTCTTCATGCGTCGCTTCCACCTGCGCCGGGAGATTCGGCAAACCTCCGACATAGGATGCCGAATAGTGAGGAGACGCAAGCGACCGTATGTCGCCGGTAAGCAGCTGATTCTGCGCGAAGATCAGACGAGCCGTCAACTGCTCGCTTCCCTCTTGATCCAGTCTGTAGGCGGCCGGGTTGTCCGCGGCTTCCTTTGCTGCGTTTCTTGCGGCTTCGAAAAACTGCCAGTCGCTGGCCATATATTCGTCTTGCAGCGTAATGTCCTGCGCCTGGGTTACCGCCGCCCGGAGCTTGCTAATATCCGGCGTTCCCGCTGCATTGCCGGATACGACCGCGACGGCATCCACAACTAACGTACCGCTCAACACCTTAATTTGGACCGTATGTTCTCCGTATTCCAGTCCGCGAAGCGCATAGGTTTGGTACAGCTCCTTGGATGCGATCGTTTTATCCGACATGACGGTCAATTGACCGTCTACCGTTGCCTCCAGCACGGCCGTACCGTTGTTGGGACCAATAAGATCAAGGCCCGTACCGGTAAAGGTGTAGGTCAACGTCGCGCCAGCGCCTTGGTTGGTCGTCAGCGTACGCTGATAATGGTACATGCCTTGTCCGTTGCGGTGATCCCACTGATTATTGTATACCAGCTTGGTAGCCCGCGACGCGGAAAGGTCGTGCATCTCGAAGTCGTCGAGCGCCTCTGTATAGTAAGGTACATAACCATCTACCGTCTCCACCAGCAAATTGTCAAAGCGGACATGATAATACCCGCTGGCGAGATCCACCCGACCGGACAGCTTTGGATTCGGATCACTGTAGCTGGCCACCAATACATCGTCCACATAGGCGGTAATCTTATCGCCTGCCACCTGGATGGCAATATTATGCCAAGCGTCATGGGCAGTATCGAACCCATCGATCTTCACGCCGCCGGTTCCGCTGGCCACGTTGCCGTTCGCTACGCCGCTGTTGTTCACCAGCAGCTGCCAGCCTCCGTCTAGCCAGAACTTTAGTACGTAAGGCGTGCCGCCGATATTGTGGGAGCTGCCCCCGCCCTGATAACGGGCGCCGATTGCGGCGTAGTTGTTCCCGCCAAAGGTGTTGTTCGTTTCGAACGAAACATCCACGCTCGCTCTGTAATTGGTCCAGCGGTAATCTCCGATGGCCGTCACGGGATCGCCGCCGTTCCATGTGCCGCCTAGTCCCATGATCTCTCTATCAAGCTGCTGCCTCAGCACGTAGTTTTGGGATTGTTCGTCCAGATAAGCTTCGAACGCTCCGTTGCGATCGTGCGTGTAACGCGGGATGACGCTTTTGGAGCCGCCGCGGGATTCGATATAATCCTGCGTACCCGCAATTTCCCCGTCTGCTCCGATGATCGGCACGGTTTGGCCGCTATAGTCGAAATCATCCGCATAAAGGACGTTGTCCGTCGTATTCCGGACAGCCCCGGTAACATCGGTATCCAACACGGTACGCTCGCCCTCTACGGGAAGCGGATCGGCTTCGATGTCGGCCGCAGCCAGCGTCGTCACGGTTACGATCGAGAACGGCTTGACCTGCACCGTATATACGCCGCCGCCGTCAGCAGACGCCTGGCCGCGATATTTCAAATAATTGCTGTTAAAGGACTGGCCTACATCCGCCTCGCGAGTCTCCCAGACGGCGAGGGAAGGCGTACCCGCATATCCCATATTGACCGTCTGAAGCTTGTAGTTTCTTGTATATTCGCTATCATTTACGATTACGGTCGAGAAGTCGGTTTTATCCGGAGCGGCGAGCGTCATGTAATTCGGCAAGCCATTCCTTCCGCTGACGGGGTTGGTGCCTGCCGCTCCGGCGGAGCTGGCTTTGGAAACCGTTCTCCAGATGCCTGCTGTATTGTCTTCGTTCTCCCAACCGATCTTCGCGAACAAGCTGAAATGGCGAAGAACGTCCAGCCCCGCATCGTAGTGAACCCAGCCGGACCAAGGGTCGCGGGCGCTCAGCAATTCCTTGAAGGAATATTGGCCGCCTTCGTAGAAGGAGCCGATAGCCGGCTGATAAATAAAGTGTGTTCTGCGGGAGTTCACGAACCCTTTGATAATGGTATTGCCCATTTCCAGCGCGCTGCCGGTGCCGCCAATTCCGGTACCTGCCGTCGATGGATCCTTCGTGTTGTTGTTGGGACGGAAGGACGTGTTGCTGAAGGTGGCTTGCGCTTCGCTGTTCCATACTTCAATATCAAGCTGGTCCGCAAGCCGCTTGAAATTGCCGCCGCTGTCGTCGTCGGTGTTGTAGTGGAACGCCGCGATCGGCACTGCTTCCCGCAAGGAAGCATCGCTTACCATGCTGCCGCCGAAAGTGCCCGTTCCGACCTCGTCGGAAATAACCGCCTGAATCCGGTTGTAGAGCGCCTGCTCTTCCGGACTTTCGAATCCCGTGTTGTCCGCCTTGACCCGCGCGGCGTATTGTTTGCTCCATGTCAGGTCCGCCGCATGCTCGTTAATATGGGGATTGACGTAATCGACCATGTAACCGTATTCACGATATGCGGCAAGAATCGTTTTTTTGTACCAGGTATAGATATTGTCATTGTTGTTGTTCGCCCATGCGGGCGCGCTCCAGCGCAGGATGCTCACTTTAAGATCGGGATTGATGATCTTGGCGTCCGCGGCAAGCTGGAAGCCCGGATGTCTGGTGACGTTGGCTTCCTCATCGGCCGTACGCATCGTTGCCGGATCGGGACCCGTAGAGTTGTTGCGATCGTTGCCCATTTCGATTTTGACGTGCGTCATAATGGGGTTGTCGCCGCCGAACAGAATGCGGAGCATTTCCGCGTAAGCCTCGGGCTGCTCCGATTTATAGTCCATCAGCAGTGCGCTCGTGCTGTTGGCGCTGAGCACGCCGAAGCCCTTAAACGTAAGGCCGTTGACGTTGTTCGCGGGGATGTCGTTGCCGTCCAGCAGAATCTTCACCATGGACGCCGCTGTCTGTCTGGCATCCTCGATTATGGATTTAACCTCTCCTTTGGCAATGGCGAACCAGCTAAGAATCGGCTTTTCGTTCGCTACGTAAGCGTAAGTCAACGTCATCGGGAAATTGACGTCGATGTCGCCTTCAATCGTGAATTCGCTGGAATGAAGCTTGGATGCATTGGTGTTAAGCGGGTCCAGCTGAACCGCTTTTGTCGCGCCGCCAGTATCCGTGTATTCGATTCGCGGTCTCATGTCCCGGGAGCGGCTGCCGTACCAGTCGTGGAAACCGCTGCTGAGCGTATACGTCCCGGGAGAAAGGGCTTTCAATTTGTAAACGATATGGTCGTTCGCGGCCCGCAATCCGACAATCCACTTGGAAGGATCGGTAGCCGGGTTGGTGAAACCTCCGTCTTTGGAGTATTTGACCTTATGCGCGGAATCATCGAACCCCCATTCTGTCGTCCCGCTCGCAAATTTCTGATCCGGCGCTTGATTGATCAGGTCGCTGCCCGTCAACTGCCGGACCGCTGCATGCAGCGGCGAAGGGGAAGGATCGTTGTTATTGGAATCGCCGGCTCTGCCGCTGTCCACGAAATAAACCAATGGATGGGTTGCCGGCGGAATGACCTCCACTTGCGCCACGACGGATACGCCGCCATCCGCCGTTCCGGTTACCGTCACGGTTTCGTAAGGGACGGCAAACGTGTCATCGCCGATGTGCCAGACGACACCCGCGCTTTGCCCGCCGATGTCCACGCTGCCGGGCAAAGTCGTGCCCGCGGTCGTCGTAGCCCCCATGTAGGCCGCCGCATAAACGGTCGAATCCGTAGCAGCGGAAGCCTGCGGCAACGCGATAGTCGGCAACAATCCCATGATCAGCATGACCGACATGACGATCGAGCCTATTTTGATCCTCATCGAATACTTATTTCTCAATCCTGAAACCTCCTCTTGAATGAAGTCCTTGCGAGATTGGACATGGCGACAGACGCGCCGGCCGTCCCGCTTATACGAACCCAGCGGAAACGGTTACAATTCGTTGAAACCGCTATCAAAAAATGAAATTGCCTGACACTGCCGATTGTTTCGACATCCCCTCTCTCTCCCCGCCAATATCGTGATTAATCGGCCCGGTGACCTAAGGTGCCTTATCGCAACCTAATTTATCACACCGAACTGCCCGGGGGACATGTACTTTTCAAAGTATAAACTGCAAGATTTTATATTGTGTATCCGCGACGCCGCCCACTATTTTCATGAAAACAATAAACAAATACATCTAATTCGTAATAAATTACCACCAAGAAAAAGCAGTAAACAACGATAGCGGCGCGAGTCCCCCGCCTCTAACATTTCAAGCTGTATAGGCGGTATTATACTCCTATATATTAAAAACCCGGGTCGCATACGCGCCCGGGCAAATTCACAGCTTATTCAGCTTGGTAATAGTCAACAACTCAATCATCTTTCCAATGTTTTATCGAATGCAAGTCGTACGTACTGCCGCTACGTCTCAAACTTTACTTTTCAGGTATTGTCTGAACTGCTCGATGCGGTGGAAAGTGCTATAGTTGGAGTCATGCATGTTTATGGCTTTGTTGATGGCGGTGCGGCACAAATAGATAATATCGTCGCCATCGATCAAGAAGCTGACATATTGGAAACCGACATCGGCCGGATTCTCATGACGGTAATCATGAAGTCTCTTTACGATTTGGAAATTTTGCATATCATGCGATAAGGCAAGCGATAACACATTACGCTGACCCGGTGTCGCATCATCGACAATTTCGCTGACAATTGCCCAATAGGCTAGAGAGCCTTCGTCATAAAGAAGATCGAATTTCGAATTGCTGCCGCCGTTAAAGTTAGCAAAGCTATGGAATTGCAGCGGCTCTTCGGGTCGATTTTTATTGCCTTTTAAAACAAGCGCTTTCCCATATTCACCGGCCATTTGATAACGCAGCACGTTGTAAATTTCTCCATCCGGACCGACGACAGCGTTACCTTCCAATGCCCCGAAGGATTTCCCTTCCGGCATCGCCCCAGGCCAAGTGGGATCGTAAGGCAAAAAGCCTGTACAGGACCAGTTCTCGGCAACAAGCGGATCCGCATCGGCATCGATGGAGATTAGCCCGCTGCTATGTCCGCCAGTCGACCAGGAGCCATAATCGATGGCGGTATACAGTCTATTCTCCCATTCGATAACCGGCATTGGCGCCTTGTGCGGCCCGCGACCGCTCCAGCTTCCTGCGCCTGTCATAATCGTAACAGGTGCGCCCCAAGTCCGCCCCTCGTCCGTCGAACGACCAATCAGCAGATCGCCGTATTCCGTGGAGGTGGCCAGCATATACAGGGCGCCGCGATGCCAGAACAGCTTTCCCCAGAAGCAGGGGAACAGTTCGCACATGTAGCGCCAATGTGCGCCGTTGTCATCGGAGCGGAAGATTAACGTCAGGTTTTGCGGCGCTTTGCCCGAAAAAACATCCATGGATGCCAGCAGGGCGCCCGACGGCAGCTTGACAATCGAAGGGCTGCATAAGCTTTTGCCAGAGAAGGCGTATGAGTCGTCCTCGGGATGCAGATAATTGACAACCGTGCCGATTGACGGACCCGTCCGCGCAATACGGATATCGCTGGAACCCGAGCCGTTTTCCCGCACCAAGTACATTTCGTAGTCACATTCCGGCTCCAGTCCCGTAATCGTACCAATCTGCGAATCCAGCGTTATGACCCCGTAAGGATCATTTGTCCGATATTTGCGATAATAGAGCAGGTGAACACCATTGTCTCCCGCATCGATCCACTCCAACTCGATTGAGGCAACACCCGGCGAAAGGCGGCATATATATGGCAACTCTCGTTTATGATATTGATCGTAAGGGCTGTAAGGCCGGTAACTCCAGCCAGAGTATCCTAACATGTTGCTCACTCCTGAAATGTAATAGTGTGTACGATCTCGTGATTGAATTATCCTTTAACCGATCCGATCATAACGCCTTTCACAAAGTATTTCTGAACAAATGGGTAGACGCACATAATCGGCAAGGTGGACACGATAATGACCGCATACCGCATCGCTTCCACTAAATAAATTTGTGCCACTGCATCGCCGCCCATATCGGCGTTCTCAGATGCCATACTCATGGCTGACTGATTGACAATCAAATCGCGCAAGGCCATTTGCAACGGCATATAGCCGGGATCTCGCAAGTAGATCATAGCATTGAACCATGAATTCCACTGGCTTACCGCTGCAAAGAGCACAAGCACAGCAATGAGAGCTTTGGAGACGGGCAAAACAATTCGAAAGAAAAAGGAGAAATGACTGCAACCATCGATACTCGCCGCTTCAAACAGTTCATCAGGTAGAGTAGATCTCATAAAGGTTCTGCTAATAATGATGTTTGTAATATTGACTGCTCCCAGCAAAATGATAATGAGAGGATTGCCGTATAGACCGATTTCTTTTACAAGCAAGTAAGTTGGAATAAGTCCTCCATTAAAAAACATGGTAAACAACAAAAACGCTGTAATAATCACTTTGCCCGGGAAAGCTTTGCGGGACAATGAATATCCTGCAAGCAGACTTGTCGCAACCGAGAGAAACGTAAAAAAGAGGGTATAAAACAACGTATTACGGTACCCAACCCAGATTGGAGTGTAGTTTAACACTTCCAAATAACCTTTGAAATCAAAGCTTTTCGGCCAAAACAGCACTTTCCCGGTAGCAACCAGCTTCGGATCGCTAAAGGAAGCGATAACCACAAAGTAGAGTGGATAAGCTACGATTAGAAGCAGTAGAAGTAAAATGGTGTAATTAAAAATATCGTATATTTTGTCCTGCCTGGTTTGTGAAATGGGTTTTGACATCGCGCTTTCCCTCCTCTACCATAGCGATTCTTGGCCCAAGCGTTTACTGATCTGGTTGACCAAAAGAATCATAATGAAATTAATGCCGGAATTGAACAAGCCTATAGCGGCAGACAGACTGTACTGTCCTTCTCTGATCCCTATCTTGTACACGTAGGTATTAATAACTTCGCTTGTACTTACATTGAACGAGTTTTGCATAAGAAATACTTTCTCAAAACCTACATTCATGATGGATCCGGATTCTAAAATTAACAAAATAACAATTGTGGGCAATATAGACGGCAGATCGATTTTTAAAACACGTTGAAATTTACTGGCGCCGTCTATAATGGCCGCTTCGTGCATGGACTGGTCTACCGCGGACAATGCGCTGAGGTAAATGATGCTGCTCCAGCCAAGACCTTGCCAGACGCCGCTCCACACATACAAATGCGGAAAAGCGGCAGCGTCTATCAATACTCCAAGATTTCCTTCCAGCCAGCCTAGGGAATTCAACAGGTTTTTGACGATTCCCATCGAGGGCGAGAAGAAAATATTGACCATCCCGATAATAACAACGATAGAGATAAAATGGGGGGCATAAGTAATAGTCTGAACCAGCTTCTTCATCTTCTGATTGCTTGCGCTATTAAGCATAAGCGCCAGCAGAATAGGCAGCGGGAAACCGGCAAGCAGCATGTAGAAGCTTAGTATTAATGTGTTTTTCAGAATGACGGTAAACATAGGCATTGAGAAGAACCGGTCGAAATATTTGAGACCTACCCATGGACTGTCTATAATGCCCAAATGCGGCTTAAAATCTTTGAAAGCAATCGTGACGCCATACATCGGCAAATAGTTAAAAATAATAACTAGCACAATGGCTGGCAGAAGAAAGATATAAAGTTGTCGGCTTTCCCAGATTCTATAGCTTAAGGGTTTAAGATTTCCACTCCCTGTATTTAGTCTCGATGACTTCATCCGCTCATAGCCCCTTCCATTATTTCGCGATTACATCGTATCCTTTTTGTTTTAACCCCACAAACTTTTCCAAGCCTAGGTTGTTCATTTGTTTCACATACGCATCCCATTGTGCATC
This sequence comes from Paenibacillus sp. MY03, assembly GCF_002165585.1. Taxonomy (NCBI): domain Bacteria; kingdom Bacillati; phylum Bacillota; class Bacilli; order Caryophanales; family Paenibacillaceae; genus Paenibacillus; species Paenibacillus sp. MY03. The sequence continues at coordinate 83,610 of NZ_MXQD01000043.1, forward strand.
GATATCTTGTTTGCCTGTAATAAAATCGGCAAACATCGCTTTACGATAGTTCGTTAGATCAGCCTGGTATTGCTTCATCATGCTGACATCATCTGCATCAAGCGCACCTTCTACTAATACCATGTCATTGGGCATGACTACATCCTTATATACATTCTCGTATGCCCAAGCTCTGTTGTTCTTCACATCATAGGTCAGCTCTTTCCATTTGTTTTCGTAGAAGTCCTGGTCTCTCAAGGCGACAATGGAATTGTGCAACCCTAACTGACCGCTATGCTCCGTCATTTTGTCAGGGGATTCCTCCCAAAATAATTGATAGGCTTTTCCCTCACTGTCAAAATCCCAGGTTACTCCTTGAATGCCCCTGCTTATCGTCATACCCAGTTCGATATCTGAAGCGATTGCTTCCAGCAACCGAGCGGTTGCAACAGGGTATTTATTGTTTTTAGTAATAATAGCAGCGTTGGCCGGTCCTGCTATATAGGCTTGGCTTCTGATCAACGGCTTCTGACCGTTCCCGCTGTCGAGCGGGCCCATGGACGTTCCGAGCTCCGGCTGTCTGTTTTCGTAAGAATGATAGGAGCCTACAACCGGCGGAAGGGAGCTGATTTTAGCTGCATAAGTATTGAAATCGTCTGTAAACACTTCAGGAGGAATCACCCCTGCACTGTAAAGTTCGCGCAAATATTTGAGCGGTTCTTTAATCGCCGGATTGGTAGACTGGTCTTTAACGACACCGTTATCTACATATAGATAATCTCCGTGTGTAATATAAACGCCAAAGCTTCCATAAATATCGAATTGCCCGCCAACATAGCGGTCGAACATGAAATAGTACGGAATAACATCGCTTGGGATAGATCCTTTTCCGGCATTTTCTTTGATAGCAATTAGAGCGTTTTTGAATTCTTCAGTCGTTTTAGGTATTGGTATTTGCAGTTCGTTTAACCAGGAATCCATCATAATCCATTGGTCGCGCAAGTTGCGAACAAATGGAGCAAAGTCAATGAAAGGCAAGCCATACAACTTTCCATTGGAAGCCAACGAGCCGTTATAAACAAGCTTGTTCTCCTCCATAAAGCGGTTCCACGTTGGAGCATATTGTTCAATCAACGGTTTCATCTCAACGAATTGATCGCCTTCAACGGCGGAAGTCATTTGATTTGCATTGATGCCGACAGCTAACAGAATATCGGGATAATCATTGCTGGCAAACATTAAATCTACTTTTTCGGAATCTTTTAATACTTCAACTTCAACATTAATATTCGTCTTCTCGGCAATATACTTCCAAACTTCCGTTGTGTCCATTTCCGGGCGCAATGCGCTGTAAGAGACGACGGCTTTAATGGTAATCGGTTCTTTCGTAATCGGATAACCTTCCAAATTGGTCATGCCGCCATCGGCAGTGCCATCCGTTTGATCCGGCGTGGTGCTGCTTGTGCCCGGGTTCTGAGCAGGAGTGTTAGTGCCCGGTGTTTCTGCTTTGCTGCATGCTGCCAGCATGCTTAATACCAAAATCGTGATCAGGCCAAATTTGAACATCGAATAAATACGTATTTTTTTCATACTTTTGCCTCCCTTTAAAATGAATAGTGTTAAACCTCTATCGCCATTGCTTCTCTCGCTACTAACGAAAGTCCCGTTAGCTGAGCGATTTCTTTGCGCTGCGATTCGGTAAATAGATTGGTGTCCCGAACCCGACTGCCTATTTCCATCGGGAGACCTTGCAGTGTCAGGCTGTATTTGGCATTAACCGGATAGTACTGGTACTCCGCCATCGAATTGGTACCGAGAAATTGCTGCAACTGCTCAGCCTGTTCCGGCCTGGATTGAAAATGATTGCAAAGCCAGGCGTATAGTTCCGGATGAAAGTTAGCCATAACCCCGCTGTATCCGTCTGCGCCAAGCTGTAAGCTTTCCAGCAATGTTGCGCTGTTGGCGTTAAACAATTTAATGCCCGAGTCCTTAATGATTTGCAACTTCTCGGCAATTTGCTGTATGCTGCAGCAAGTGTCTTTAATGAACAAAAATCGATTGAGTTGCACACAAGAACGCAGTACTTTTGGCGACAGCAATCTTTTGTAAGGATATGGGCATTCGTAAATACCTAGCGGGACATTGGGCAACCTTTCTGTAAACGCTATCATATTCTCGATTAAGATATCGTCGCTTTCATCCTCCGCAGCAAAGCGGTTTGGCAGAATGACGTAGGCTTCTGCACCGGTACACATGATTTCTTCCGCTTCACGGACCTGATCGTCCACACTATCTGCCGTATGTCCGGATACAATGACTTGCATACCGTCTGGCGCATTCTCGACAATAAACTTTGCCAAGCTTTTTTTCTCCGCAAGAGTCAAGTGAAACATCTCGCTGGATTGACACACTGCAAATATGCCTGCAACACCTCGTTTCTGATAGAAATCGATCATCTTTTCTACGGCGGTATAGTCGATCGTATTGTTTGCCGTAAAAGGAGTAATCATGGTTGGCCATACGCCGCTCTTGATGCTCTGCATGTTATCCACTCCTCATTTGTTCTAATATATAGAACGTTATTCTATATTTATCTTTATGACGTCATATTAGCACAGTAATTTTGTTGTGTAAATAGTGGATTCAACTTATATATTATATTTCCAGGCGAAAATCAGCCGGAATTCCAAATTTATGTAGAATGATGTTGCGTAAAAATAGTATACTGTTCTATAATAGGGAACAACAATGCAGATTAGGAATTCAGGAGAGAGGGGTTTGGCGATGGCAGAGGAAGCAAAAGTGAAAACATTGAAAAAAGCATTGGACATATTGTCCTGCTTTTCAGTTGCAACACCGGAATTGGGGATTTCAGAAATTAGCGAGCGGCTTGATTTGTACAAAAGCAATGTGCACAACATTATTTCTACTTATGAGCAGTTTGGCTATATCGAAAGAAATACGGAGAACGGCAAATATCGTCTCGGTACCAAGATTTTGGAGCTGTCGTATATTATAAACTCCAATCTGGGGTTGCATAACGCAATCCAACCGCCTATGAGCGCCTTGTCGGTAGAGGTCAATGAAGTCATTTATTTTGCGGTGCCCAAAGGAGCTCGCATTATGTATTTGGAAGGCGTATATCCGGCTACATCCTTTAATGCGCGTTCTATGGCAGGCGAGACGGCCGAAATGTACTGCACTTCCCTTGGCAAAGCAATTCTGGCTTTTTTACCGCCCGATCAGGCAATAAAAGCGATAAGCGAGCAAAGCATGCGCGCCCATACGCCTAACACAATAACGGATCGCAATGCCTTGCTGAACGAATTGGAGCTTACTCGCAAAAGAGGATACAGTATCGATAATATGGAGCATGAATTCGGCATTAAGTGCGTCGGAGTTCCTGTATTCAGGAGGGACGGTTCTTTGCTTGGCGCCATGAGCATATCAGGTCCGTCGCTCAGAGTTGAAGACCGCATAGAGGAATATGCAGAAAAGCTGCACACCGCCAGCCAGAAGATCAGTTTGCGTACGTGAGTGAAGCAAGCATCTCTTTCATCTCATGCCCCTCCCCATACGCGGGAGGATTCTTCGCTGCCGCTCCAAGTTCCAAGCAATCCGTGCTTTGCTGGGCATGCCCTATAAATTCAAAACCCGGGTCGCAAAAGCACCCGGGCAAATTTATTGCTTATTCAGCTTTGTAATGCAGGCCCCGCAGAATGAACTCGGTCAACTCCTGCGTCATCGTCTCCAGATCGGGCTGCCCTTCCTCAAGCATGACCGACCAATACTCTTGATTGCGGTGGAAGAGGAGCGTACCTACAACAGACATAAACACCGTATCCACCGAGTGGAATTCGAACAGGCCGCGCTCGCGCCCTTCCTTGATCCACTTGCGCAGCAGTCCCCACATCGGCATGACGTGCTCCCTGATCTTCTGGATACGCGGCGTGTTCATTATTATTTCCTGCTGGATGATCGTTATCAAGAGCGGATCCGACTGCCTGAAGGCCGTGACCTCCCGGATCACCAGCTTGACGCCGGCCACGGGATCCATATCCGGATTCACCGAAGCGACCCGGTTATTCGGGAATTCCGTCTCGAACAACGCGCCGAACAAACTTTCTTTGCCGCCGAAGTGATAGGAGACAAGAGCAACGTTAGCTCCCGCTTCTTCGCAGATTTGTCGAATGGACGTGCCTTCGAAGCCATGCTTCGCGAACAGTCTTTTGGCTGCCGTCACAATTCGCCGTTTCACATCCATTTCGTCTATCGTTGACATGTCTCCCGATCGCTCCCTGCCTAAATGTTATGACTGCTGACGACCGGCGATAACCGCCTGAGGCTGGCGGGCTGTCTTCGTCTTGAACACCACCGCTGCCGCGCTGACCACAATTGCAAAAGCCGTAATCACGAGCAGCGCAGCCAAGTCGCCGCCTACGCCCGGACCGCCGAACAAAATATTCATATTGCCGTCCACCGCGTACGTTGCCGGCAACAGCTTGCTAAGTCCCGTATAGAAGTCGGACAACAGCTCTCGCGGCACCATGGCTCCGGAGGATACGAGCTGAACCGACAGCAGCATAATATTGAATAACATGCCCGCCATGCCGAACACGTACAAAAACATCTGGGAGACGAACATAAACGTGAGCAAGAAAATAAACTGGAAGCCCCACAGATGGAGGAAACCTTCCTGGATCTGGCCTCCGAGCGCCGCGAGGAGCGAAGCTCCGACCAACGATACGGCAGCAGCGGAAATCACGTTAATCAGGCTGCGCGCTCCGAAGCGGCTCCAGCGGCCCGTCGCCGATGCGATCGCCATCGACGATTGCTCCAGATTCATCCCCATGATCATCGCGCCTACGTACGAGGCAAGCACCATCATCATCGGCACCATTTGATTGTTCATGCCTTGTACGGGATTAACGGATTGTACATCCGACACGACTCGCTCCGACAATCCGCCGGATACCGCTGCCGCTTGCTCCTCCGGCATGTTCATGCCCGTCAACGTACCTTTGATGCCCATCGCGACGGCTTGTTGGTTCACCTCGGCGGTAATCGTCTCCGCGGCGCCGCTCATCATGCTCTTAATCAGCGCGGGATTGGATTCGTTGATAAGGAAACCGATCTTGGCTTGCCCGTCAGGCGAAGCCGCCTGTCCCGCGAAGTCTGCAGGGATGTGCACGACCATCTGCAGCTCGCGGTCATGCAGCTGCTTCTTCGCCGCTTCCACCGACTCAGGCCGCACGACAGTGAAGGGCAATCGATCCGCCAGATTTCCCGCAATGGCCTCTCCCATCCCGCTGGCATCCTCGCTGACGATCGCGATCGTCAGTCCGTCGACACGATCCGTTACCCCGTCGTATCCCGTCATCCATATGACCGAGAATATAATTTGGAACATAAATGCCGTAATAATACCGACCCAGGTCGTCGGCCTTTTCAGGAACGCTTGCAGCGCCGTCTTCATTATTCTACCACTCCATTCTTGTATTAAACAAACGTTTAAAACGAATGTTTAAATTATGCTCCGGAGTGATTGTTTTGTCAAGCCTCATAATATGGCTTGTCGCGAACAGGCCAACGTGATGCACATCTAGTCAAACATTTTTTCCTATCCACAAAAAAACCTGACGCATCCACACGTCAGGTTTCTTCTTTGTACGATTAAGTTTGAGCAGCAGCCGAATCCTCTTCTTCCTCCCACTTGGCATCCGCCTCTCGCTGCTTGCGGAACACGATGCCTGACAGAAAAACGCTGAATTCGTACAGCAGCACGAGCGGAATAATGACCAGGATGTCAGATATGAAATCCGGCGGAGTAATCGTAACGCCGATTATCGCCATAATAAAATAGGCAAGTCTGCGCATCTTGCGCAATCGCAGAGGATTGACGATCCTGATCGCCGTCAGGAACATAATGACAAGCGGCAGCTCGAACAGCAGCGAGATCGGGATCAGAATGCTGAACATGAACGTAAAGTACTGAATGATCCCGTACGTTTCCTCCAGATTCAAGTGTGCCGCAACTGTACGCGTGAAGTTAAACGCAAGCGGAAACACAACAAAGTAAGCGAACGCGAGGCCAGCCAAAAACATAATCAGCGCAAATGGCACGTATTTTAACGTGGATCTCTGCTCAATCGGTCTCAGCGCCGGCTTTACAAATGCCCATAGCTGATAGGCGGTAAACGGAAGCGTGATCACTAACGCTATGACAAGAGCAATCTTCATGTACATGCCGATGCCATCCCACAGAGAAAACGTATGTAAGGTCATCGTATTGGCCGGTTCCAGACTCATCAAATAATTATACAAAGGCTGCGCCGCAACTAAACCGAGCACGAGTCCCAGCGTTAATACGATTAAAATATAGATCATGCGTTTACGAAACTCGCCCAGATGCTCCAACAACGGCATCAGGCCATCTTCCCGAAGCAAACCTTTGTCGCTATTCTCCCTCACCTTGTCGCCGGCTTTCATCGGTGAATTCGACTCTCCTTTCGACATGCTCCCGCAAACCGTTCTTCGATTTCAAGAAAAAAGCGGGTCCGGTTATTCCGGAAGCCGCTTGTTCGTTTTCTCCGTATCGGGTGCCGTACTTACTTCCACTCTGCTTCTGTCCTTTGCATCGCTGTCATCCATAATCTCGCGCGCTCCCGACTTGAATTCGCGAAGAGTCCTGCCGAATGCGCGGCCGAGCTCGGGAAGCTTGTTAGGTCCGAATAACAGCAAGGCGATCAGGACCAATAAAATAATGCCACCTGCACCAATTCCGCTCATAATTATACCTCCTTCATTTGAGTATTGCCCATCCGTGCGAGAAACCAGCTTCTTAAGCTGCCCGCCAAACCTCTGCCGCAGAATGGCCTGCGATGTTAACGCGACAGCAAGCCGCCATATCCCAGCGGCACTATATCAGCCTTCGTAATCGTGTCCCCTGCGAGAATTCGCGGGAGAAGCACGTCAAATGAGGTGTAAGGGTCATGCATGACGCAGCCCGGAAGTCCGAGAATAGGAATTCCTTGTATGTAACCCATGAGCAGCATAGAGCCCGGAAGCATAGGCGTTCCGTAGCTGACGATATCTGCGCCCGCTTGACGAATGGCGCCAGGCGTCCGGTCATCGGGATCAACGGACATGCCGCCTGTCACGAGTATCATATCATACCCTTGCGCCAGCATAAAGTGTATTTCCTTGACAATTACTTGACTATTGTCGGGGGCAAAACGCTGCTCCGCCACTTCGGAGCCTAACTCCGCCAGTTTGGCAGCAACAGCGGGACCGAATTTATCCTTTATTCGTCCCTCGTACACTTCGCTTCCCGTCGTCAGCAGCCCCGCTCTCGCCTTGCGGAGCGGCCTAACGCGCAGCGGCGCCGCTCCGTCATGCTTGAGGCGGTACTGTCTGGCCAGTTCCTCCACTTCCGCCACTTTCTCCTTGGGCACGACCAGTGGAATCGCCCTTGTAGCCGCGACAGGATTTCCTGGACGGATCACGGCATGCCGCTTGACCGTTGCAAGCGCGATCTCGCCCAGCGCGTTTACGGCGTCCACGATATCCTTGTCTATCTCGGCCAGCCCGAGTATTTGAGACTTCAAACTTACCTTGCCCTCGTGGGGTTCTGTAAGCACGAGCTGCTCGTCGGCAAGCGCAAGAGCCATTGCTAGCGCGGCATCGTCTTCGTGCAGCTCGCCATCGCCAAGCTCGAGAATGTAGATATGCTCTTTTCCGATATCGAGCAGACTTGGAATGTCGGCTTCGGAGATGAGATGTCCTTTTTTGAACAGTCTTCCCTTGAATTGACCGGGAATAATCTGCGTCAGATCATGCGCCAATCGCAATCCCACGGCATCATATACGGACACTTCTCTCAGCAGCGACGTTCCTTGCCGAATCGTTTTTTGCTCCAGCTCCGTCTGCTCCGTGCTTCGTTCCGTCATCCGCTATGCTCTCCAAGCTGTCCCGACAGAATGCCGAGCGCATGAGGCAGCTGGTCCATAACAGCCATCAAGCTCTCATGAACGCCCTTGGGACTCCCAGGCAAGTTGATGATCAAGGAGTTGCCGCGAATGCCGCATACGCCGCGGGACAGCATCGCCCTTCTCGTCTTCTGCAGCGCGCCTATTCGCATGGCTTCCGCGAGCCCCGGAACCTCCCGATCGATCACCTTAAGCGTCGCCTCAGGCGTAATATCACGGGGAGCGAGGCCCGTCCCTCCGGTCGTCAGAACAAGATCCGCCTGGAAATACTCCGTCATCTCGATTAATGCCGCCATAATTTCATCCTGCTCGTCCGGTACGATCCGATAATCGACGATGACGCCGCCAAGCTCCTCCTCCACCAACTCGCGAATAACCTGAGCGCTCGTATCCTCCCGCTCCCCGCGCGATCCCTTGTCGCTAGCCGTCAATAACGCAACCTTCCACTGCATATCCCATTCCTCCCGTCCCGAATGTCCCACTATTCTCTACGCTTCCGCTATATGATAATCTCCGCTCTTGCCGCCGCTCTTTGCAACAAGCTGCGTTGGCCCGATAATCATATCCTTTTGCAATGCCTTGCACATGTCGTAGACCGTAAGCGCCGCAGCCGATACGGCAGTTAACGCCTCCATCTCCACGCCCGTCTTGCCTGTTGTTTTCACAGTTCCTTCTATGTATAACTCGTCCTCGCCGTTGTCGGAAAAAACGATATTAATGCCGGTAAGAGGCAGCGGATGACACATCGGTATCCAGTCCGCCGTCTTCTTGGCCGCCATAATGCCCGCGACTTGCGCGACCGCCAGCACGTCTCCTTTGCCGATTGTCCCAGCCTTGATCCGTTCCAGCGTTTCGCGATGCATCTTGACGCCGGTTCGCGCCGTCGCGACCCGGGTCGTGACGTCCTTCTCCGAGATATCGACCATTCTTGCCCTTCCTTGTTCGTTAAAGTGGGTAAGCTCCATCCCGCGCCTCTCCTTTCTCTACCTATGTGGTGCCGCTCTCCAATAAATAGCCGCTTCAGTGACAACGCCATCGAGGCGCAAATCATGCTCCTCACCCGGGACCTCATCCCTTATTTGCGCTTCGAATGAGGCTCCGAGCCAGAGCGTTTGCTTCCCCGACCGTTCGTTGCTGTCGGACATCCTTTGCCAGAAGCGATCGTAATAACCTCCGCCGTATCCCATTCTTCCCCCATTTCGGTCGAAGGCGAGCCCCGGCACCAGCACAAGCTCCGGCACAACATCCTCTTCGAGCGGAGGAGCAAGGTTCGGATCGGGCTCCAGAATGCCATAGGCCCCGTCTCGAAGCTGCGCGAAGCTGTCCAGTCTGTGCAAGGTCATGCTTCGTCCTTCTACGATGGATTTCGGCACGATAACCTGGGCATCCTTCTGCCAGCACCATTGCATCAGCGTACTTAAGTCGAGCTCGCTGCGGAACGACACATACGCCATAATAACGCGAAGCCGTTCGCGCTCCACCAGATCCGCGATATGACGGCATGCCGCAATTGACCATCTAAGGCGCTCCTCGGGGTCTAACGCATTCCTGTCCGATGCATAGACAGCCCGTGCCTTCGCTTTCTCCTGTCCAACGTATGGCGCGTCCATCGTTCAATCCTCTTTCCCGTCCCATGACTGAACTTTCCTTTCCATGTAGTGTACCATTGTTATACAACTTTCGCCAATGGATGCAGCACTTTGTGGTAAACTAGAAATTGATGCACGCAGCGTTATGCTGCAACTATGGAGTGGAGGGTCAGACATGCTGTTGCAAGTGTCCAATGTGTCCAAACATTATGGCGTCACCGCCGTATTATCCCATATTTCCATGCAGGTTCAGGAACGCGACCGGATTGGCCTCGTCGGGGTTAACGGCGCAGGCAAATCCACCCTGCTCAAAATAATCGCCGGCGAGATGTCCGCCGACTCCGGCGATATACATAAAGCCAAAGAAACGAAGCTCGGTTATCTCGCCCAGAACAGCGGCCTTCAATCCGATCGCACCATTATCGCGGAGATGCGCGCCGTGTTCTCCCATCTGCTTGAAGCGGAGGAAGAGCTCCGCGAGTTGGAGCTGCGGATCGCGGATCCGGAACTCCACGACAATCCCAAGCGCTATGAGGAGACGCTGGAGCGGTATGCTCTCCTTTCCGACTGGTTCCGCGAGCAGGGCGGCTTCGAGATCAATACGCGCATCAACAGCGTCCTGCACGGCATGGGCTTCGGCAGCTTCGATATGGAGACGGTCATTTCCACCTTAAGCGGCGGACAGAAGACGCGTCTTGCGCTGGCTCGCATTCTGCTTCAGGCTCCCGATCTGCTCATGCTTGACGAGCCTACCAACCATCTGGATATCGAGACGCTGACCTGGCTGGAATCCTACCTGCGCGGTTACGCAGGCGCTATTGTCGTCGTATCCCATGACAGGTATTTCCTCGACGCCATGGCGAACACGATTGTCGAGATCGAACGCCATGTCGCCACACGTTATACAGGCAACTACTCCCGATATCTGGAGATCAAGGCTGCCGAATACGAGACGGATCTTAAACATTATGAGAAGCAGCAAGGCGAGATCGAGAAGATGGAACAGTTCATCCAGCGCAATATTGTGCGCGCCTCGACGACCAAGCGAGCCCAGAGCCGACGCAAGGCGCTGGAGAAGATGGAACGACTGGACAAGCCGCTCGGCGATCTCAAGAAAGCGCATTTCACCTTCGAGATCGAGCGCATGTCGGGCAAGGACGTGCTCAGCGTCGACGATCTGTCCATTACCTTCCCCGGCAAAGAGCAGCCGCTATTCCGCCATATCGGATTCGATCTGACGCGCGGCGAAACCGTGGCGCTGATCGGACCGAACGGTATCGGCAAGTCCACGCTGTTGAAGGCGCTGATGGGGCAGCTTGAGCCCGCTTCCGGCACCATACGATTCGGCACCCACGTAAAGATTGGGTACTACGATCAGGAGCATACCCGCCTAAATGGACAGAATACGGTGCTCGAGGAAGTCTGGAGCGAATATTCCCATATGGAGGAAGCACGAATTCGCACCGTCCTGGGCAACTTCCTCTTCAGCGGCGAAGACGTGCTCAAACGGATTTCCTCCTTAAGCGGAGGCGAGAAAGCTCGCGTCTTGCTTGCCAAGCTGATGCTGGCGCAAGCCAACCTTCTCATTCTCGACGAACCTACGAACCATCTGGACCTGTTCAGCAAGGAAGTGCTGGAAGCCGCACTCATCGATTATGAAGGCACGCTGTTGTTTATCTCCCATGACCGCTACTTCTTAAATAAGATGGCGGAGCGAATCATCGAACTTCATCCCGACGGCATCCGACATTTCCTGGGCAATTATGATGATATGCTGGAGAAAAAAATCGAAATGGAAGACGCCAAGCGCGAAGCCCTTGCCATGCAAGCCTCCGCCCAGCGCAAGACCGGCGCCGCTGCAGAAGCTCCGACGGCCAACTCCTACGAAGCGGAGAAACAGGCCAAACGCGACGAACGCAGCAAGCAGCGTAAGCTGGAGCAGCTCGAAGCCCAGATCGCCGAGCTGGAAGGCGCCGTCGCCGAACTGGAGGAGCAATTGACGGATCCCGCGATCTTTAATGATTACATCCGCATTCAAGAGATTCAAGCCTCCATCGAAGAACACAAACAAACGTTATCCGCAGCCTATGAGCAATGGGAAGAACTGATGTAGACCTCTTCTGGCGGATCAAACATAATTATAGAGGGAGGGCTGCCTGCACGATACTCTCATCGCGCCGGCAGCCCTCTTCTATGGCATTAATAGGTTTCCATACTAATAAGTCCGAGACGTTTCGCTTCGCGAATAGCCTCCGAACGGGATCTTACATTCAACTTCTCGAAAATACGCGTCAATTGATATTCCACATTGCGTTGGCTGACATGCAAACTTGCTGCAAGCTCCTTGTTGCTCACGCCCGCAGCAACCTCAGACAGAATTGTCATCTCTTTCTCGTTGATCGATACGTCTTCGATGGATAACTCCGATCGGGCCACCAATACTTCGTTTCGTCTTAGCTGCTTTAGCAACGTAATGGGGATAACCGCCTCTCCCCGTAACGCGCAGCGAATGGAGTTGTGCAGTTGCTCCCGCGAAGCCGTCTTCGATATGAAGCCGGAAACGCCAGATTCGATAAGCAGATTAAAGTGCGAGCCAATCTCGTAGCCGGAATAGATGACGATCTTGCGATCCGGATCAAGCTGAAGCAAGCGCTTCGTCAATTCCAGCCCGCTTATGCCGGGCATATTGAGATCGCAAAGAATCAGATCGAACGGTTCCTTGCCTGTCTGCACTTTGTTTAAAGCTTCCAAAGCGGAATGTGCAACAGTCACCTTCATCTCGCCATCTTGTTCAATCATCGTCTTCGTGCCTTCTCCCACGGAGGGATGATCGTCAACTAATAAGATATGAATCACCTGTAATACCCCTTTCGGTTCTTGCCCCTTCTATCATAACCGGCATCAGGATCGTCACCTCAAGTCCCCGGCCGCGCTCCGATACGAACGAAATTTCGCCATCCAGACTCGCGACACGTTCCTTAATGCCCGATAATCCCATATGTTCGAAAGATTCCGCCATCCCTTCGACATCCATACCGATGCCGTCATCCTGATAGCGGAAATACAACATATCCTTGCGCAATTCCAGCTCCAGTGTAATAACCTTGGCGTCTGCATGTTTGTCGGCATTGCGCAGCAGTTCCTGAACGATTCGGTAGATCGCCGTTATCTGCTCTTCATTCAGCTCGTGCTGAATAGGCTTGGAACGGAATTTCACTTCGAAGTTCACCCTCATCTGCGTATGCTCGATAATCGACTCCACCGCCTCGACAACCCCCATCTCTTTAAGCAACGGCGGTCTGAGTTCATTGCAGGTTTCCCTGATCTGATGAATGACGTCCAGAAGCCCTTCTTTAATCGCTTCCAGCTCATTGCCGAGCTTTTCCGAGAGGGGATGGTCCATCATGATGCTCTCCAGTCTGCGATACCAGAGCAATTGGTCCTGCAACGCGGAATCATGGAGATCCGCTGCCAGCTTTCGCCGCTCGTTCTCCGACAGGAGGAACAACATCCTGAGCACCCATGGGGAGGGCGCGTGTTCTTTGCGGACCTCGGATTGCAGATCCTCGATCAGTCCTTCTATCAAATACAGATTCTCGAACACAATGCTGGAATAGTTGGCCATTGTTTTTAGCCAGCGAATTTCGTCGGAATTAAATTTCGTATGATTCGTCTTCATGCCAATCCACAATACATGGTATCTGGAACGTTGCTTGCCGATGACGAGACCTAGACCGAACGGAAGATCAATCAAGTCCCCAAGCTTGAACGCGTTGACGGTACCCAGCAGGAAGTCGGCGGTTACCATCTCTTCGTGTTCATCGCTCATAGGAAACACCGCATGCTCCGACTGATCGACGATAAGGAACGTTATGCGGCCTACGGGCAGCAACTGGTTGATCTCGTTCTTGAGAACCGACTCCAGATCGCCTTGCTTCATGACCTTAGCCACATTGCGGGAGAAGCGATCCAGACTGTCCTGATAGCTGTACATCGCCTTGAACAGCCTAGGCCGGAATCGCTGATCGATCTGTTCCTTAGCGTACAAGAACAATGTCATGCCTACATATACAATGACAAACGATCCGATAAATTTCGACCAGGCGCCGCCATCCGGCGCCTGGGCCGCGAGCGTGACCACTGCCGCCAGCAGTAAGGCCGGCAGGAGTGACAACGCCGTGTAATACTTGAATCGCGTTAATATAAAATCTATGTCGAACAGCTGATTGGAAGTCGACAGATAGAAATAGACGATCGGCAGCACAAACAAAAACAAAGCCGTGAATGCCGGAGGTAGAACCTGATCGTTGCCAAACAGCTGCGGCAACAAGTTCAAAGCCGCGAATGGCGTAAAAGCCACGAGGTGGGCCGTCAACGTTATCGTAAACAGCGAATGAAGCTTCGTAAAACGGTGTTTCATATATTTGAGCACAAGCTTGTAGACGCAAACGAGATTGCCGATGAGCACAATAGCGCTATAGGCATTCTTGATATAATTAAACGTCTCGTTGCTAAGCAGATCCGTCCAAATATAGATCAGGCTGCTCGCGCTGACCGCTCCGACGATTCCGAAGAGTACGACAAGCCATCGCTTGTCGATAAGGCTCGCGTCGAATCTTCGCAGATAAATGTTCATGAAGCTCATATACAATAACGGAATGGTAGGCAATACGACATAAATAATCGATAAACCGACGGGGTCCCTCAAGATGGACGCCGAGGAACTGTAGTAGCTTATCCCGATCGACGAAAAGAACAGAATAAGCATAATAGCCGCCGGATCATGATTTCGTTTTACATAAAGGAATGCGGAGAACGCGCAGAACACGAATAGCGATATTCCCGGTATGTATAGCTGCAGCAATAATTCGAGCGTCGTATGCTCGCCCGACCAGGCTTTGGCGAACGTAATGGAGATGATGGAGCTGCCTCGACGTTCGATAAGGACGTTGTCCGCGTCCTCCAGCGAATCGTATTTCAATAGATTGGGGAATTCGTTCGCCTGCTTGCCATTGATCTCAAGCACCCGGTCACCAATCTGTAGTCCGTTCATCTTGGCCTGGCCCCCAGGTGCCAGTGAAACAACAAAAAAACCGGCATTATCCTGAGGAAGGACGTACGCTCCGATGGAAGGTACGCGAATAATGACGGCAGTCAAATAGATGGTTATTGTAACAAAAAAAATCAAGAAGAGGAATGCGCTCAGCCTTTTCATTGCCGTAGATTTCATGCAAACCTCTTCCTTTCAATCTCTTCATCTGACTTGGAAACTAGTTCCAGCCGTAACCAAAATAACGGGCACCGTTGTCCTTATCCTTCAATTCGCCTAGGAGAGCTCTCTGTTCTTCCGTTGAAACTCCTGCCAATTGAACTTGTCCACCCATAACCAACTTCATACTTTCTGCGCTGCTTGCCAATTGACGAATCATGTCCTTCAACATTTTACATTCCTCCGCTTCTCCTATTAATGAACATCGAATATAGTACATTTCTACTATATCAGACATAGGATAGCAGGCAAACGCAAACTTGATTGGTATTTACCGAAATAGCTTTTGCGTGATTTCGCTCCCTATGGACTAGGCGTTAGATCGAAGGGCCCTGTCATTGATCTGACTATCATCGCCCAACATGCGAACAAGCCCTTCCTTCCACCTATCTTCGGCAGGCATGGCGTCCAGCAAATCAAGGAAACGATTATAGTGCATACGTCCCATCACCGTTCCATACAGCAAGGCGCCTGTCCGTTCCAGCGCTTCGCGGAACTGGTCTTGCCTGTCCCGAACGGCTTCCGCGCCGGATCTCCCTTGGAAGTAGTCTATAATCCAGGAGTCCTGCTCCGTGCCGCTTTCCATCAAATACAGCAGCGGCAAACTGATCTTTCGTCCCAGAAAATCGCTTTTGTCGTCCCAGCGCACTAGATCCCTGACGTCGTTCTTCATCTGGGCGGACAGCCCTAGCGCTTCCGCATACGCTTCTATGTCCGGACTCCACTCGCGTCCCGCGCACATCGCGCCTGCATTGCAGGCCAGAACGAACAAGGACGCGGACTTCAACCGTATCATCTCCACGTAACCATCCTCGTCCTTCGCTTCGCCGGCAATATCCATCATCTGTCCGTTCGCGGAAAGCAGCAGTTGATTGTTGAGCCGTTCTGCGAATTCGCCGCGAAGTCCGATATCCTTTATCCCTTGCAGCATCGCCTGCTGCGCCAGCGTCAGGATGGAGGTTGCGGCATGAAGCGACTCCGGCATAGGAATGTTCATCCATGGCTTGGCAGGCGCGTCTCCATCCTCCAAATCGTCGAGAATATCCGTTGCCAGAATCAATAATTCCATGCCCGCCGCCGTCATAAGAGGGTCGCCCTCGATACCGCCGTACATATGGTAGTGAACGAACGTCAAAGATCCGAAGATCATGACCTCGCCGAGCTTGTCTTCCACGAAATCAAGCGCGTGCTTCTGAAGCCGCAGGGATTGGAACCTTTCCCGAATGAGCGACTTCATTGCCTCGCCGATTCTAACGTTTAGATTATTCCAGTCATTATGTACCCAATCCATATGGATTCCTCCGCAAGTTCAACAATGCCATAACCAGTATACTACGTTCTGCGTTTGCTGGCATCGTTCTTCTTTGAATCACCAATTCCCTCCTCGCTCCTGCGTGATAAGAGAAGTGCGATCATTTCCATCCTTATCTCCATTAGACTTCTGTGTTCGCTGGACGGATCTTGGACGCGCTTGCCTTGTTCAACCGGTTTAAACTTCAACGCCTCCCCTGCTGCCTACGGCATACTCCATGTATACCGCCTCCATTGTAAGCCCGCCCCTTGGAAGCTCCTCGATCAGCGTCATCGGGCTGTCGCATACGACAAGTTTCCCCTCCTTCATGACGCCGACACGATCGCAGCAATATTGAATTTCCGTCATATCGTGGGAGATGATGACAATCGTCTTGCCTTGCAGTCTCAGTCCCGCAAGAATAGACCAATACTCGCGCTTCGCCTGACTGTCGAGACCGGTCGTAGGTTCGTCGAGAAAGATAATCTCGGGATCATTGACGACGGAGATCGCAAGCGTCGTTCGCTGCCGCAACCCGCCGGACAGCCGCTTGACGATCTTGTCGGCATAGGGCGCCAGTCCGAACTGCTTTAGCACGACGTCGGTATCGATCGTTCGTTGATAGAAATCCTGGAACATCTCCAGCGCTTCCCTCACCGTCATTTTATCGATCAAAGTCGTTGTTCCCATCAAAAAATTGATGTGTTCCTTCAGTTTATCCCCATCCGTCAACATATTGAAGCCTAGCACGCTTACGGAACCTTCGTCGGGTTTGCTTTGGCCCGAAATCAGCTCCAGCAGCGTCGTCTTTCCCGCCCCGCTCTTGCCAATTACGCCGAATAGTTCTCCTTGCCTCACCTGAAAGGATACTTGCTTGATTGCATGGTTAGCGCCTAAATGCTTGCTGACTTGATTCACCTGGATGACGGCTCCCTTATCCATTCAGTTTACCTCCGCATGTATGACTTTATTGTTAAGATAGCTCATCCGGCACGTGTTTTCACCGAAAACTTGATTCGTAATTAACGCAAATATCATTGCGCTCTCGCCATGCGCTGTCGATTGCCGCATTTATCCCTTGTCATTCCGCCTCCCGCGCCTTGGTTTCGTTGGTTCGACATACCTATTAACAGGCTTATCCACAACTCTGGATAAATTGTTAGTTAATTCTGTCGACATTTTTCGAGATTAGGCCCGCAATTTCCAAGCTTCTGACGAATAATATGCGCAGGAGCCTATGATCTCGTTGTTTATATCCACTTTATCCACATTATCCACAATTCAATTGTGAAAAAGTTATCCCCGTTTCCCCCACATAAGAAAGAGGGCGCAAACCCAAGGTTTACGCCCTCTTTACAAACTTATCCCCAAAACGAGGGTCGATTGTGGATAAGTTTGTGCACATGTCAGCTATTTCGTTGGGGAGCCCCCCATTATTCGACTTAGTTAATCTTCCTGCTCCCGTGATTCTCCTTCCGAGCCGCCCCCGCAGACATAAATGCCTGGTTGCATGCGGACACGTATGCCTGCGCCGCCGCCAGAATAATATCATTATGCACAGAACTGCCCCTGAATCTCTCGCCGCCATAAAGCACGCTCACTACCGCTTCGCCGAACGCATCTTCTCCGGTAGACAGCGAATGCAGCTCCAGGTCCTCGAATTCCGCCTCAGCCGGAATGGCCTGCTTCAGTGCCAGGATAACGGCTTCGAGCGGCCCTTCGCCCATAGCCGTATAACTTTCCTCGCGTCCGTCCTGGTTCTCGCGTACCGTAACGGTTGCGGTCCTCGCCCGCTGCGTACCTGCATGCACCAGCAGATCCACCAAGACGAGCGGGTCCAGCT
Source organism: Paenibacillus sp. MY03 (assembly GCF_002165585.1). Lineage (NCBI taxonomy): Bacteria > Bacillati > Bacillota > Bacilli > Caryophanales > Paenibacillaceae > Paenibacillus > Paenibacillus sp. MY03. The sequence goes on from NZ_MXQD01000043.1 coordinate 101,569, forward strand.
GCGTCCGGGTCATGTCGCCGGCTATGCGGATCAACTCGTTGTCCGTTACGATTTTCTGCCCGTCGGCAACTTCCTTGAACCTGGTGTAGATCGCCTTGAATTGCTCCTCTGTCGGCTCAATGCCGAAGTCCGCCAGACGATGTTTGATGGCATGGCTGCCCGAGTGCTTGCCCAGCACGATCATGCTTCTGGAGATGCCCATCGCCTCGGGATCCATGATCTCATACGTGTTCCGGTTTTTCAGCAGCCCGTCCTGATGGATGCCGGATTCGTGCTGGAATGCATTACGTCCGACTATCGGCTTGTTGTAGGCGATGGGGAAATTCATCGTCCGGCTGACGATTCGCGACGTCTCGTAGATCTGATCGATTTGGACGTTCGTCTCCGCCTTCAGATAGTCCCGGCGCGTCTCGATGGCCATAACCAGCTCCTCCAGCGAACAATTGCCCGCCCTCTCGCCGATGCCGTTCACGGTCACTTCGATCTGCGTAGCCCCGCCTTGGATCGCGGCCAGGCTGTTCGCTACCGCCATACCCAAATCATTGTGGCAATGCGCGCTGTATCGCACCTTATCGCCTCCCCGAGCCTCCTTGCGCACAGCCTGGAACAGCTCGATAATTTCATTTGGCATCGCATACCCCAGCGTATCGGGCAAGTTAATGATTGTAGCGCCCTCCTCGATGACGGCTTCGACCAGCTGGATGACGAAATCACGGCCGGACCGCGTCGAATCCATCGCCGAGAATTCGATTTCGTCCACGAATTGTTTGCCATACGCCACCATATCGCGGGCAATCCGAATGACCTCTTCCCGCGATTTGCGCAGCTGATGGCTCAGATGAATGTCCGACGACGAGATGAACAGATGGAGTCTGCGGCGAGCTGCATCCGCCGTTGCCTGAACCGCGGCGTCAATATCGCCTTTGACCGCCCGTGCGAAGCCGGCGATCTCCACCTGCTGCAGCTCGCGCGATATTTGCTGTACCGCCGCGAACTCGCCGGCGCTGGACACCGCGAACCCCGGCTCGATCACGTCGATGCCCAGCTTGGCGAGCTGGCGGGCAATGACGATTTTGCGCTCCGGTGCAATCGAGGCTCCCGGCGATTGTTCTCCATCTCTCAAAGTCGTATCGAATATTTGTATTTTTTTGTAGTTTTCCATTGTTTTTCCTCCTCGATAATGGTCCTATAGAAGTGTAGTAGCCAAGGTTATTTCTAAACGAAAAAAAGCCCGCCATCCCCGATCAATCGATCAAGAGACGACAAGCTTAACGCTTCTGCCGTGGTACCACTCCAATTGGCCGTGCCCGAACGCATATGTCCGGTGCAGCATGCCCGCTTAAAGCCCGTTGACGGAGGCGATCCGTAATACAGTACCGGCGGCGAATGGTTCTATCCCGAAGCTTGCGCTTCGTAAATGGCCGCCACGTTCCCGTATTCCGCTCACAGGCGAGATTCAAGCCCTGGTTTCGACTGCGTCGCACCTTCCCGCAGCTCTCTTGACCGTATCCACCGTTTCATGAGAATAACTCACATGACCCATGATTTTGTGAACCGATTTGCCAACCGTTGCTCTACTTGCTCCTGCTCATAGCGTTTATTCAGTATTCGATTAAGTTCACTTCACTTGCCTCATACGCAGCGCTCTTTGCCATCGACCAGTCTATCCATCAATCAGGATGTTCGCTCTGGCGGACGATAAGGTGCACCTTATCTCCTCCGCCAGTCGACCGACTTCTTAATGGTCCTGAAAATAAATAAAACCTGCCGTCTCTTATTCAAGAGACGACAGGTTACGAAGACCCGCGCGGTACCACCCTTGTTGACAGCCTCCGTCAAAAAAGACGAAAGAATGCCCACCTTAATCATCGTTTACGGATCCGGAGTCCATCACGATGAACCTGCTTACGGAGGTTAACCGTAACTAAGTAAATTGCCCTCCCATGCATGAGAGACATGACAATGTTTCTTAGTTCCGCTCCCAGGCGAGCTTCAAGGCTTCCATCGACTGCGTTGCACCACCCGCAGCTCTCTGAGCAATCAAGACATTACGTCCCTATGCGTCCCGGAGCACCTCTACTGTTCCTGTTCTTAGCGTTTGCGAATATGAGGATTGAAGTATTGCTGTCTATTATAGCCGGACGATAATTATCTGTCAATTCGAACTTCTGACATTCGAACTTCTGAACTCGCAAATGTAGTGAAAGTACGGCGAAATGCTTTCCTGTAGTTTAAATTAGGGGAAAATCTCCCTTTATTTTACTGCCTTTTCGTTTCCTCGAAGTGTTAGAAGGAAAACCTCCCTCTAATTCAAGCGAACCAGAGGGCAGATGGCAATTGGATGGAGATTAAAGGGAGGATTTACCCTTAAAGCCGCAAAATCCGGTATTGGAGCGAGAATAGCGGGAGGTTTTCCCTTTATTCTCTTCATGACTTACAATGACATGCAGCATCCTTCTATAAACATTATTGTTTCGTTTCAGCCCTGGAAGCGATTCGAAAACTTATATTTTCCTATCATTCTGAGAAAACCTCTATCGAGGCCTCCCGAAGATGAGCGACCTCCAGCTTTGCAAAGCAAAGCCGCTTCGTAAGCAAGAGGCAGGTTTTATCGCCAATAAGAATTTCACTTTTCCGACAAGCTCGGAAACTTATAAATATGTGGTCAATAAGTCCGATCTTCAATCTCCGGCGACCATGCTTCCAGAGACAGACCGGGATCGGCCTTTAGATCAAGGTCGGAATACATGCCGCGCTTCAGCTTCAGATGCGCAGCCGCCCCAATCATGGCGGCATTGTCCGTGCATAACTTGCCGGACGGGATGAGGAGCGGCAGCCCCTCGGCTTCGCAGCGAGCTGCAAGCGCAGCCCGCAGGCCCCGGTTGGCGGCAACGCCCCCGCACAACAAAAGCTGCTTGACGCCATAAGCCGAGGCGGCTCTAAGCGATTTGGTCACGAGCACCTCGATCACGGATTCCTGAAAGCCGCGGGCCAGTGCAGCCTCGTCCAGCTCAAGCCCCTTCATGCGCGTCTGGTTAATGACGGCAAGCACGGCGGATTTCAACCCGCTGAAGCTAAAGTCGTAGCTCCCCTCCTCCAGCCATGCCCTGGGCAGCTCGATCGCAGCTTTGGCCTCCGCAGCCAGCTTGTCGATATGCGGTCCGCCGGGATAAGGCAGCTTCAATGAGCGGGCGACCTTATCATAGGCTTCGCCCACCGCATCGTCGCGGGTACGGCCGATCAGCCGGAAGCTGCCTTCTTCCTCCAGCAGGACCAGCTCGGTATGCCCGCCGGACACAACAAGCGCCAAGCACGGATATCGAAGCTCATGCTCAAGCTCGTTGGCATAAATATGACCCGCGATATGATGCGTTCCAATTAGCGGAATGTCCAACGCGAGCGACAGACTTTTTGCCGCGACGATGCCTACGAGCAACGCCCCGACCAACCCGGGTCCTTGCGTGACCGCAATGGCGGACATATCCTTTAATCCATGTCCCGATTCGCGGATGGCTTGTTCGATAATTAACGTTATGCTTTCGACATGCTTGCGCGAGGCAATCTCCGGCACGACTCCGCCGAAAGCTTCGTGAACGTCGATCTGGCTGCTGACTACATTGGACAGAATATGTTTGCCGCCCTTGACGACCGCCACCGATGTCTCGTCGCAGCTTGTCTCTACCGCAAGTATCAAAGTTTCATCGTAATTGCCAGTTGTATTCAATGACTTTCCTCTCCCGTTCCCAGCCGGCTCTCATCCAGCTCCGCCCACATAATAAGCGCGTCTTCGTTGTTATCCGAATAATAGTTCGGGCGTACGCCGGATGGCTGAAAGCCATGCTTCCGGTATAGCCGCTGCGCATGCTCGTTGGAGACGCGCACCTCCAGCGTCATGCGTGCCGCGCCATAGAACAGCGCTGTCCGCTGCAGCTGAGCCATCAGCCGATGCCCGAGCCCGATACCCCTGACATCGGATCTGATCGCGATGTTCGTGACATGCGCCTCGTCCATAATGATCCACATGCCGCCATATCCGATTAATTCTCCGCCGTATTCCAGCGCGAGGTATCTGGCGAACATATTGTTTTTCAGCTCGTTCACGAACGACTCTTCCGTCCAGGGACTGCTAAACGATTCCTGCTCGATGAGCAGAACGGCAGGAATGTCGGCTAACGACATGGGGCGATATACAAGCTTTGCATGATTCACCGGCATCTCTATCCCTCACTCGCCCGCTTCGCCTTCAACTTCACTTCCGCTTCCGTAAGCTGCGTGTAATTCGGAATGAAGGTATGCGGATCTTCGTTCTCTCCTGCAGCAAGCCGTCTTTGGCCAAGCTCCGCCAAGTATCGGCCTTCCATGACGTAAGGCGTTAGCCGGACTTCGGCACCCAGCTCCGCTCCCTGCGCGGCCAGCCGCTCGGCTGCCGGTCCATGCAGCGACAAGTCGCCGACGAGCCAGACGACAGGCACGGCTGCATGTATCCGATCCGAGTTGGCGTATTCCTCTGCACAAGCACCATCAGAACCCGCTTTTCTCCCAACCATATCTTTGATCCGCTCAAGAATCGAGTCCACCCATCGTTCCATCAACCGCACGCCATCCTCGGCGAATCTCGACCATTCTTCGACATTAGCTCCATCTGTATCTGCACCCGCACGGCAAACAAAACCCGCGGCATACACTTGCCCCCGCCTGGCATCCATAATGGGCAGCACCCAATGCTCGCGGCTCGTTTCGGTACGAGCATCCGTGAATTCACCGCTTGCAGGCGCGTCTTCCATCCCTCTGTGCCAAGCTCCGAACGCGATCGCTTCGAGACTGGAGACGCCTGCCAGCGGCTTCTCCCAGCACCAGGCCAGCGTCTTGGCGGCCGTGACCGCAATCCGCATGCCCGTATAGGAGCCGGGACCGTTGCCGACGACGATACCCGCCAGCTCCTCCGGCTTTATATTCGACGATGACAACAGATCCTTTAAATGGGAGATGACATGAACGGAATGATTGCGTTCCGCCAACGACTGCACCTCTCCCAGCACTTCCCCGTCACGGATAATCGCGGCTGCCATCGCAGCCGTAGACGTATCCAGAGCGATAACCGGGCCGCTCCCTGCCCATGCTGCCTTATTCATTGTCCAAGTTGCTCCTGTTCCATAGCGTTGTCCAGCCACTCCGCATACGGCTCTCCCCATCCCGTCAACCGGAATCGCCTTGCTTCTCCTCCGAGATGCTCGATATAGATAGACAGGCGATTAGGCGGCAGCAGTTCTTCGATCAAACTGGCCCATTCCACAATCGTGACGCCGTTGCCGTAAAAATATTCGTCAAGCCCCAACTCGTCCGCTTCATCAGCGGACAACCGATAAACATCCATGTGATAAAAAGGGAGGCTCTCCCCCTCGTATTCCTTAATAATCGTGAAAGTTGGACTGTTTACCACGCCTCTAACGCCTAACGCCGCGGCAAATGCCTGAGAGAATGCGGTCTTGCCCGCGCCGAGATCGCCGTCGAGAGCGATGACCGTCCCCGGACCTGCGAGAGCTGCCAGTCTGGACGCCCATATTTTCGTTTCCTGCAAGCTGCCCACTTCTTGAACAGCCTTTCCCTTGCCCACTTTCATCCTCATCACCGCTTCATTATCCAAAATGATTATACCCCCGCTTCGCCACAGGAATATTCCGCTCATCGCCGCTTTGTGCCGACTCCCGGACGAGCTCCACGCCAACCGGCCCCTCCAACGTCTCGCCGATCTCGAAAAAGGGAAGTCCTTCCTCGCGGAAAACGTCTCGAACCTCCTCCAGCTTGTCCTTGGCAATCGTGCCTAGCAACACGTAATCTTCGCCGCCATAGAGCATCCACTCCAGCGGATTAAGAGAGGCATCGGCGCCATACGTCTTAAGAGCATCGTCCAACGGGAGACGGCTCTCTCGGAGGACAAGCCGAAGCCCCGAAGCTTCCGCAATTTCCCACGCCTCGCTGGCAACTCCGTCGCTGACGTCGTTCAAGCTGCTGCACCCGTGCTCCAGCAGAAGCCTGCCGGCCCGCACCGACGGAGAGGGACGCTGATGCGCCGCTACAAGCGCAGCACGGCTTTGCCCCGACTCCCGCTCACCGTCGCGCCCTTGTCCTTGCATCAGCTCAAAATAGCCCGCCTCCGCATGCGGCATGATATGACCCGTCTCAACATCGCCTGCCTGCAACCGCTGCTTCGCAGAACCAGCAGCTCCGCCTCCGCCTGCCTCGGCGAGCAGCAGATGCAGCCCCGCCGCCGACAGCCCCACGGCGCCGGTCAAAAACACGGCCTCCCCGGGCTTCGCGCCGGATCGCCGCACCTCGCGTCCCGCCTCGACGGTTCCCGTCAGCGTGACGGATATAACCAGCCGATCCGGCGACGACGTCGTGTCGCCCCCGATCACGGCCACCCCATAGCGCTCGGCGCATTCGTACAGCCCGTCGTACAACCTCCGCATCCGCTCCGGACCGTACGACTTCGGCACGGCGACCGATACGAGCGCATGCAGAGGCACGCCGCCCATCGCGGCAATATCGCTCACATTGGCGGCAAGAGCCTTGTAGCCGACGTCTTCGTCCCTCATCGTCTCGCTGCTAAAGTGCACGCTCTCCACCATCGTGTCGACCGCGAGCACCATGTGCTTGGCGCCAAGGATGCCGTCGCTCGCCCCGGTGATATCGACAGCCGCGGCGTCGTCGCCGATGCCGAGCGACACGCCTCGCGCGCGCTGCCATTCCGCCGACTGCCGACGCCCCGTCCAATGCGTTATGCTAGCAAACTCATCCACACCGACAATCTCCCTTTTCTCTTCTTATATCCCCCCATTCTACCCTAAACGGCGCAGGATTCAAAGCTTGCGATATAGACAAAAAACCTCCTACGCCGCGGCTTCTGCCGATTAGCGGGGGAGGCTTCCGTTACGCGCCGCAATCGCCAGCGCATCTCTCTCGTCATTACAACTCCTTCACTATTGTAATATGAAGCTGATCCTTAAGCTCGATCTCGTACGGGGACTTGGGCAAAGTCCCATCCGCCTCCATAATGACGCGCACTTTGGGACGATGCACAGCAAGCTGGTTATTTTCCGTCACCACTACAACTTGACCTGTGTTCAGCTGAAGCGTCGTCGCCACGGGATATACCGAGATATGGCTGCAGAACAGCTTGATCAGCTCCAGATCGAAGAACGTGCCGCCGGAAGCGAATAGAAATTCGATCGCCTCGCTTGTTGTATAACGCTTGCGATGCAGACGCGGCGATACGAGCGCATCATAGGTGTCGGCCAGTCCGACGATCTGAGCATATATATGAATTTCATCCTTTTTCAAGTTTCGCGGATACCCCATGCCGTTGAATCGTTCGTGGTGCTGCAAAGCGCAGTGCGCGGATACGATGGAGATATCGTGATATTTGCGCAAAATATCGAAGCCCAGCTTGGGATGCGAATGCATCAACTCCATATCTTCCTTCGTATAACGTCCCGTCTTGCTCAGCAGCTCCGGCGGCAGCTTCGTCATGCCGATGTCAAAGAGCAGAGCGCCTACCCCCAGCTCCTCCAATTGATTCCGATTGAATCCCTTGGCGATTCCCATAATGCCGGACAATACGGCTACATTGAAGGAATGTTGGAACAAATAGGCGTCCATGGAATGAATACTCGACAGATTGACCAGCATATTCGGTCGAGTAGCAAGATCCTGCATGATGTTGCCGAACACCGCGCGAAAATTGCGCCCTATATCGGGAGCAATCGTCCGACCTTTGGTCACGACCTCGTCTTTGAAGGAATTCATGGTTTTATAAATTTCATTGACAGCCTTCGTCCGTGTCTCGTCCCGAATCGTCTCCTCAGGTTCAATGTCCTCGGAAAGCCCGTCTTCAATATATAGAAAGTCGATACCGATGTTGCGAAGCCTCTCGATGTATCGCTCGTTCAATTCAACTCCGGTCCCGAGCAAGACGTTGCCATTCTCTTGGAAGATCGATCTGGCAATCCGATCCCCCGGCTTCGCCATTGCTAGCTGCACTTTTCTCATTTTGTGTATACCTGCCTTCATTGTGAGTCTTTATCCGCGAAGGTGAAGCTCTAAGAGGTAGTTCAAAAAGTCCGCCTTTGATCACGAAGTATGCCACGAAGCCTAATCGACATCGAATATGGAACGCAAGCGAAACTTCCGGTGCTCACGTAGCTTCCACTACGCTCCGCTCCTCAGCTTCTACTTTCGTTCCATCTTCTCGGTGCTGAAAACCGAACTTTTTGAACATGCATATATATATTAGCAAACATCATAACGTCTGACTATGTAGCTAATATCCACTTGGCCCGGATGAAGCACAACCTTCTGAACAAAATCTGAACACGAAAAGTGGAAAAAAAAGGACGAAGCAGTCAATCTGCTGTCATCCCTCTCTCGCTCGGAGCAATCCGCTTACGCCAGCTTGCTCTTAACGATCCGGTTGCGTCCGCTATACTTCGCTTCGTACAATGCAGCATCCGCTTCTGCCATCAGTTCGCGCAGATAAGACTTCGGATCAGTCAGATTGTCCAGATCGAACCGGTCGATCGTTCTGACGCCCATGCTGATCGTCACGGAGACAACTCCGTCACCAATGCCGGACGGCACCTTGTTCTGCTCCACAGTCATCTTGACCTGCTCCGCGATAAGGTCGGCCTGCTCCCGATTCGTATGGGGCAAATAGACCGTGAATTCTTCCCCGCCGAATCTGGCCAGCACATCCGTCGGACGCAGTACTCTTCGTACGGCTTGTACCGTGCTGCATAATACTTCGTCGCCGGCAAGATGGCCAAAACGATCGTTGATCATCTTGAAATGGTCCAGATCGAAGATAAACAAGGAAAACGGAATGCCGTACCGAATATTCGATACGATCTCGCTTTCGAGCTGCTGCAGCAAGTATCTGCGATTGAAACAGCCCGTAAGGCCGTCCGTAATCGCCATTTGCTCCAGTTTCCTGTTCGCTTGGGACAGCTCGTCCTGCATAACGAGAAGCTCTTTGTTCCGTTGCTGCAGCAGCTCGTTCTGGGAATTCGTCTCTTCTACCAGCATTCTAAGCTCCGTTACATCCTGAAAGGTCAAGACGCGGCCGATTATTCGCTTCTTCCCGTCCAATATCGGGGCCGACTGCACGACCACGTAGCAGATGTCGTTGAAATTGATGTTAAGCTCCACTTCCAGCCGCTCCATGGGACGCATTCGTTGAGACTCAAAGAGCGCCAGCAGCTGCCTGGCCGGCTCATCCTTAAATTGCGCTGCAAGCGAAAACGGCTGGAAGAAATCCCCGATTCGCAGCTTTAGTATCGGCTGCAGCATTTTGTTGATCTCCAGAATAACGTCGTTCTCGTCCATGACAAGAATGCCCGTTGACATCGTATTCATGACGTCGCGCTGCACAATGCCGATGATGTCGAACACCCGGTTCCGGCTGATCGCATTTACGATATAGACGGCCGTCGTTGTCAGGCCGATAGAGATGAGCGGAATGTAGTTGTTCAGAAGATCGATGAAATAGATGTTGACGAGCAGATCTCCAATCGCGAAAAACGCCAACATAAACAATCCGATCAATGCCGTCCGGACCATCTGACGTTGCCGAGTAGATTCGTCTTTCATTCGAAGCTTATGAATCAATAAAATCAGCGACACGGATAGATAAAGCAAGAGCTGTCCGATCATGACCCAATAAAGCGGACCGTGCTGCAACTGCTTGACGGGCCCCAACTCGTTGTTGATTTGCAGGAACATGCCTGCCGGATTCCAGCACACGACTGCAACCGACAGAAAGGCGGGAATCGCCAGAACCAACATCCTGCTCTTGCGAATGACGTAGGACTGTCCTGACAGGTAAAGGATGAAGACAAGCCAGCCGACTCCAAGCATCGAAAGTCCTATGTAGGAAGCCGATAGGTACAAGATCCTAAAGGAAGTCTCGGATGTCGTCTGCGATGCGAACTGGAACAGAGGCCACATGATGAAAACGACGTGGAGCAAGAGATAAATGCGATGCAAAACCGTAACCGTGCTTGAGGAAAACACATACAGAAACAGGGCCGCAAGTATCAGAAACATGCTGAAATCGAGCCAGATCATCCAATCCAATAAGATTCACCCATTCGTTTGGTAGCCATCTATTTCCATTGTAGCAAATGTTATTACTCGCGACAATTGCCTATTTGTTGGATGGAAACTATTTTTACCTGGAAACGGGCCATGCTCCCGGTAGCATTCTCTCCAGCGCGGGAGAGAGTCCAAGGAACGACTTGAATGCCTCATACTCCTGCCATTTAGACAGAGATAGTTCTTTGCGACCAGAGACTACAGCTCTAATCAACAGATTTTTGGGCGTGTGCTCCGGATCGACGAACTCCAGCATCTGAACCTTGTAGCCCAGCGTCTCCAACAGCTGTCCTCTGACGGCATCCGTCGCCAAGGCGGCGAATCTCTCCTTGAGCAGACCTTGGGACAAGATCGGAGCCAGCACTTCGCTCTCGACTTGACCAAACAGCTCGTGCTGGCAGCAAGGCACGGACATGATGACGGAGGCTCCCCATCCCACTGCTTTGGCCAGCGCGGCATCGGTCGCGGTATCGCAGGCATGCAGCGTCACAACCATATCCGCCGATGTCAGGCCTTCGTACTCCGCGATATCGCCGACCAGGAATTGCAGCCGGTCATAACCCAGCTTACCCGCAAGCTCCGAACAAAACTGAATGACGTCCGCCTTCAGATCAAGTCCCACTACGGAGATCGGCCGGCCCAGCTCTACCGCCAGCAAATGATACAGCGCAAAGGTCAGGTAAGACTTCCCGCAGCCAAAGTCGACAATCCGCAGCTCCCGTCCGGCAGGCAGATCATCCAGCACATCCGAAACCATCTCGAGAAATCGATTGATCTGTCGGAACTTGTCCTGCTTCTTGGCGTGCACCCGGCCCTCCGGCGTCATGATGCCCAGCTCCACAAGGAAAGGCACCGGAGTGCCTTCCTCCAGCACCCGGCGCTTCTTGCGATTATGCTCCATGGGAACGGAGCTCTTTGCGGTTGGAGCCAGACGGCGAACCGCAGCTTTCCCCTTCTTGCTAAAAAGCAATTGGACGTCTGCTTGCGGCGTCTTTATTAACGCCTGCCTGTAATCGCCCTTTAACAGCGACAATAAGGTTTCGGAAGCCTCTTCCTCCTTCAGGTTTCGATGGAGCACCTTTGCCTTGTAATGAGACTCGAATTGATAATGCAGCCCATCCTTCATGGCAACCGGCCTTACGACGGTTTTAGGCGGCGTGTCGTCATCCCTTCGCCGCGGCTGGCTTAGCGTAGCGTGAAGCATTTCCCCTCTCTCCATCCATTCCGCTACGGTCCGCTGCCATTCCTCTTGCCCTGTTTCGCTCATTAACCCTGCTCACTCCTCATATGGTTGACGGACAAATCCGTTAATCCTTGCCTGATTTCTTCCCGGGGCAGGCCGCCCTGGACAAGCTTGCCGTCATCCAGCAGCAGCAGCCGCTCATAGACAGCCGCTGCGTCCGCCGCGGACAATGCCATATCCTCAAGCAACTCGTACATGATGTTCTCCATATCCGCGAAACGGCCTCCCGCTTCATGCCACTCCATCAGTAGCCGCTTTGCGGGAACAGGCAGCTCAAAGGGACGAAGCGTCTCCAGCAGATCCCTCACTTCGTCATCCGGCTGCACCAGCGTCGGCTCTGCTTCCAGCAGCGATAATCGGATGAACAATCGAAGCGACCTGACGTAGCCGGCGAAGCTCTCCGTTTCTTTGCCGAGCTCTGCTTGGAGTAGCGCTTCCTGCTTCAGCAATATCGCGATCGCCTGCAGATGATCGGTGTCCGGAAGGCCATTCGTAGACATGACCTTGACCAGGTCGTCATCCGATAGCGAGCGGATCAGCTTGCTGCTCAGTCGAAATTCCTTGTCCAGCAGCTCGTCGATAACGAGAAGGCCTTCCTCCTGCTTCCGCTCCCGGCGCAGGTTCATAATCTGACCAATGGCTTCCGTCATCTGCGAGATCATACGCATGAAATAATCCCTTTGGAACAACGCTATTCCTCCCCCAAATACGGAGCCGGCGCGTTCATGGCGAACGACGGCCGGCTCCGGCTTTCTACTTTATATTAGTGAACGGCAGACTAGCGCAAGCTTCCGAGAAAATCCCGGATGGCCGTCTTCAGATCCTCCGGACATTCCAGCATGCTCATATGTCCGGCTTCCCCAAGCTCTACGATTGTCGTCTTCCCGCCTGTCGCGGCGAACGCGCTCTCGGCCGGAATAACGCCATCCTTCCCGCCGGCCACGATCAGCACAGGAACCCACGCGTCTCGAATGACGGAACCCCGATCGGGACGTTCCTTCATGCCTCGTGCCGTAGCCGCCGCTCCATGCTGCGACGTTCCTCGTCCGATCTCCTTGCCTCTTGCCACCTGCATATCAAGCTCTTCCAACCGATCGGAGGCGAAAAGCTTGGGCACGAGTCCTTCTACGAAGACGTCGACCCCATCTCCCTCGATTGTCGCAATCGCTTTGTCACGGTTTTCTTTTGCGGCATCGCTGTCAGGAAGCGTCGTGGAATGCAGGAGTCCGAACGCGGTCAGCCTGCCTCCGTACTGCTCCGCATAAGCAAGCGTTATATACCCTCCAAGCGAGTGGCCGATCATGACGGCCTCGCCGATGCCAAGCTGTCCCAGCAGCTCCTCCACATCGCCTGCGAATGCTTCCATCGAATATATTTCATCGGCTGGAGCCGCGCTGATGCCATGGCCTCTCGCATCGGGCGCGATTATTCTTGCGTGCCGCGCCAGCTCGGCGATGATTTGTTCCCAGTACGAGGAGCTTCCGCAGTAACCGTGCAGAAGCACCAATACCGGTTCCTCCGCCCCCATGCCCTTCGAATCGTAATACGAGAGCTCGAGACCGCTGCCGAGCGTTACGGAACTGTTCGCGATAGAGATTGTCTGTGCGTCAATGCCAGGTTTGCCATTCATACGAAATCCCTCCTCATGGGTGTAATGCCCATCCCCCCGTCTACCGGAAGAATGTTATTGCTTATTAGTGGATGTGAATCTCACTATTATGGATATACCACGCTTCGTTAATAGCTGAAACAATCTCTCTCGCCATTCCCATGACAAGATGCAGCGAAGTGGTCTGCAGCATGCCGTATGCCTTGGGGCCGAACCGATTGACGACGCCTGCGATGGCGTAGTCGCCGATCGGCGGCAATTGGCGTCCCGTCGCCGCTCCCGGCTGCAGGGAGCCGCTCCCTAGCATGTAGCCGCCGATCGATTGCGGCTTGCCGAGACACGCATCGATCGCGATAACGGTCAGCGAGCTCTCGCTCTGTTCATGCATCGCCGCGGCCGCAGCCCCTTCGACCCGATGGGCGTCGCACGGCTCCGCCAGCGTGCCTATAACGCGCGGCCAGCCGTTTTCCGTCAGCAGCGTGCCGACAAGAGGGCCCAGCGCATCCCCGGTGGAACGATCGGTGCCGATGCAGACAAACAGAATCTTCTCCCTGTCCGGCTGCAACCGGGCAATGTCAGCGACAAACGAAGCTAACCGTGCGGGAGTTCCGAGCTCCTGTTCAGCCTGGGGTGTCTTGCCGATAATCATACCTTTATTTCCTCCGCTCCTCAGGTCCTGGCTACATTCAATCTTCTACAGTGTTTCTGAAAAAAACGCAGCATCGGAGGCATTCGCTATTGTACCGATAATCAAACTTTCTGAACTCGCACTTCTACTTTCCTACTCCCCATTGTACCCGATATCGCCCCGCCTCTTCAATTTTGTGGTGCACGCCATATGCAACATGGTACAATGACGAGATCAGCGTTCAAGCAATAAAGGAGGGAACAAACCGATGACTGATTTGCAGTCGCCAACACAGGACAATCTCGAGTTCATGATCGAGGCTATCAAGACCAAGCTGAGAATGGCTTCAGGCGCCGCTATGCAAGCCGGAAGCTTCAGCATCGCCTGCTACGAAGACGTCAAGGATATCTACGACATCGTCGCAAGCAAGGATAAGTTCAGCATCAGCGAAGTAGAAGCGATTGTATCGGAGCTCGGCAAGCTTCGCAAGTCATAATAATTCCAGAACAACCCATTATTTTGTATTTTCAGACAAATAATGCGCGCTCCAATTTCTACAAAATCACGCTGCGACGATTGGCCAGCCCTGAATAAACAAAATCACTCTGACGGGTGACTCAGAAACTCCAAAACGTCCAGTCACTCACTGTCTAACGGACATAAAGAGGCTGTCGATTCATTGTGAGTAACGGAGCTGAAA
>NZ_MXQD01000044.1:0-29108 GCF_002165585.1 Paenibacillus sp. MY03
CTCTCCCTAGTGGGGAGAGTGTCCGAACCCTCTGATCGATGCAATTCGATGATGTTGGCCCGGCCTTAGAGGTAGGTTCAGACGCCGACCGGGGATGCGATTGCTTCGAAGCCAACTCACACCCGGTGCGGAATGGACATCGCCAAGCAGCGGTTGTCGCTCACGCCGACAACCTTTCAACTAAACACACTAACTCCCTCACCTAAGTCGGCGCCACCGGCATACGGTCTCCAAAACCCATGATTACTCGAAATTAAGTCGGTGAGACCGGCATACTGAGCTCCAAATGCACCATTTTCCCCAAATAATCCGACCGACTTACTGAGCACCAACCGCACCATTTCTCCTAAATAAGTCGGTGAGATCGACGTAATGCTCACCAACCGCATCATTTTCCGCAATTAAGTTTGCGCCACCGACATACTGAGCACCAACCGCACCATTTTCTGCAAATAAGTCGGTGAGACCGATTTACTGAGCTCCAAACACATCATTTTTCGCAAATAAGTCGGTGAGAGCGGCATCCCCCCTTAGACGCACCATATCCCGTAAATAAGTCGGCGCCACCGACATACTGCCCTCCAACAAACTTGCTCAAAAAAAAGCCCCACTACCCTTGCGGGTAATGGGGGTAAAAGTTGTACTGGAGACATACTTAACGATGATAGTACGAAGCTTCTTTGGACTCTAGGCGCAGGACGCCGTCCTTGCGCTGCTTGCGGAAGGATATCGACAACAGCATGCGAGGTACGAGCAGCCATGTATGCCAGCTTATAAGGCTAATCATGAGCGCAGGCGTCGCCCAAGGGTACACAACGCCGATAACGCATAGTCCCAGCCAGAAGAGATGGCGATGAACCCGGCGGAACAGATGCAAAGTAATGTCGTTAGCCGGCTTGAATCCGATCCATGGCGGGATAATACGCCAAATCCACTTGCGATCGGCTGCTTCATCTACCTGTATGAAGGTTACTAATAAGATAAGGATATGAAGCAGCTGAACAGCTGCGAATCCGAACAGCCAGGCAAACAGTCCGTTCATGCCATAGGCAAGCATCTGGATGCCAAGGAAGATGCCTGCAATTATGAGATGGCTGGTAACCAGTTCCTGCCTCACCATGACTCTTTTAACTAGCTGATACTGATATATAGTGGCATTCTGTTGCTGGGATAATGATTGCTTCATAGGATGATTGTCCTCTTCTCCGGAATTTACAATCCTCTTCCTTACATTTATCGGCATGCAATAGACAGTTGTGCACTACAAATTTGGGCTCAGGAATCACCAATCGCCCAGATCCGGCATACGATAACGAGAAAAACTACCGTTGCGCGCGGGCGCACATCCTCGAAAGACTTCTATAGAAGATTTTCACATGAAACAAGTATATTTCAATAGACTATGTGCCATAATAGTAGGTAAAGACGATGGCGATAGAAAGCGGGGATTGGAATGAATGAATTTCGCGATCACCATTGCATTATTTGTGGATTGCCCAAGGCGGAGGGCGAAGGGATTGTTATCGTAACTGGTTTTATATGCGAGGATTGTGAGACGGAGATGGTACAGACCGACGTTCAAGACGCCAAATATCCTTTTTTTATTCATCAGATGAAACAATTGCTCGTTGAGAAAAATGCTTAAAGCGGCTTCTAATAAAGAGGCTGCTTTTTTTCTTGAAGTATAGGAAAGTATAAGTTTTCTCCATACTTGATCTATAAATCTCGGGATGAAACGCGCTGCAATGTCAAAAGACGGTGACAGCCGTTTCACCTTGCTCCCGGTCAACGTTTACGAGTGTGCTTTCATTCGCTACAATGTAGGCAGACACCGCCCTATGGGCGAAGAAGGGATTGCAACTAAATGAACCCTATAAATGCACCTATATATGAAGCATTAAAAAAACATGCGAGCAGCAGACCGCAAAGTTTTCATGTACCGGGACATCAGAATGGACAGGTATGGCAGGAGCTCGGAGTCGCAGCAAACACTTCAACAGGTAATACAATAGAAGCCTTTAGGCAAACCTATGATGCCATTATGGGGATCGATGTGACGGAATTATCCTCTACGGATGATTTGCATCATCCCGAGGCGGCGATCCAAGAGGCGCAGATTTTGGCTGCGCAAAGCTTTCATGCAGAAGCAACGTTTTTTCTGGTTGGAGGAAGCACATCGGGCAATCTGGCTATGCTGCTTGCAGTATGTGATCCTGGTGATCTGGTGATCGTGCAGCGCAATGTACATAAGTCGGTCATTAATGGACTGAAACTCGCGGGAGCAACGGCCGTTTTCGTCAGTCCACAGCGCGATGCAGGTTCTGGGCTTGCTGTAATCCCTTCCCTTAGCGGGATAGAAGCAGCGCTGCAACGCCACCCGCAAGCGAAAGCAGTCTTCTTATCGAATCCCAATTACTATGGCATGGGTGAGTTATTAAATCGATATGCCGAGACGGCGCATCGATACGGTGTTCCTCTGCTGGTGGATGAGGCCCATGGAGCCCATTACGGTCAACATCGTGAGTTCCCGCGGTCGGCGATGCAAGCGGGAGCGGATGCGGCTGTGCAATCGACGCATAAGACGCTGCCTGCTCTTACGATGGGAGCCATGCTCCATATTCAGGGGAATCGAATAAACCTGGATCGCTTGAAGCAAGCGCTGGCTATCGTCCAGAGCTCCAGTCCGTCGTTCCCGATTATGGCATCGCTCGATATTTCCCGAGCAATGATAGCTTTTTTTCAAGAGGAGCTGTTCCAGCCTGCCTTAGCACATGCCCGTACATTCCGTGCTTGGCTGAAGGCTGCTAAGCTGTTCCTTCAAGAAGTCGCCTTAACGGATGCAACCGTCAGTAGCAAGCATGACAGGAGCGAGATGATAGATCATACTTCGCTTCAGCGAGATCCGCTTAGAATCGTGCTTCATGATTCGACCGGAACTTTAACCGGCAAGCAACTGCAGCAGCTGCTCGAGGAGAAGGGCTGTTGGGCGGAGATGTCGGATAACGTATACGTGGTGCTGCTGATCGGGATTGGTACTGGCGATGAGCATATGGAGCGGTTGAGAGATTCCATAACATTCGTACATCAAACAATTGCAAGTGAAATGGAAGACATCGCGCCCAACATGAGACGATCAGCAAAGGAAGAAGTTGAAAATAGGCATTTATCGAGCTCGGCAGTATGGGCTGCGACTGCATTAGAAGAGCCTGTGGCGTTCGGCGGAGGATGGTACCGGAACCAGCCCAGCATCCGTCTGCCGCTTCGAGATGCAATAGACCGCCGTGTCGCCGAGATGGTTGTTCCGTATCCGCCGGGTATTCCGCTATTGTATGCAGGAGAGAGATTGACGATTGCGATGGCAGATGAAATCGAGAGATTAGCTTCCGGAAGAGCCAATTTTCAAGGAGCAGTCGACTCAGGAATGGGCACAATTGCTGTCTATGAGGAAAAACCTGGGGGCTAAAGCTCGAAAAAGCGCATGATTCAACGAATTTCGTTGTGGTGTCACGTCCGCTTTGTTACAATAAATAAGAGTACAAGTCAAGTAGGTTAGGGGAAACGGCAAGTTGACTAAAGGAATCTTCATTACTATAGAAGGCGGCGAAGGATCAGGCAAAACAACGCTGATCCAGCGTCTCTCCCATGTTCTTCAGCAGAAGGGATGGGATGTGATGACGACGCGCGAGCCGGGCGGCATCCCAATCGCGGAGCAGATTCGGACCGTGATTCTGGATCCTGCGCATACGGCGATGGATGCTAGAACCGAAGCGTTGTTGTATGCGGCTTCAAGAAGGCAGCATCTGGTGGAGAAGGTATTGCCGGCGCTTGAACAAGGCGCCATCGTAATCTGCGATCGGTTCGTCGACAGCAGTCTGGCTTATCAGGGCCATGCGAGAGGTCTTGGGATGGACGCAGTATGGGAGATCAACACATTCGCCATACAAGATATCATGCCGGAACTAACTTTGTTCCTGGACGTGTCGCCTGAGGTTGGACTCTCCCGAATCAATGCGGCAGCGGACAGAGAGATCAATCGTCTCGATCTGGAGCGTCATTCCTTCCACGAGCGTGTAAGAGAAGGCTATCGGATGCTGCTGGAGCGGTTTCCGGAACGGATCGTGTCAGTAAACGCGGACAGGCTTCCGGATGACGTATTCGAAGAAGCGCTGCAGGTGCTGATGGACCGACTGAACAGATAGGCAGGACGTACGATTGTCGGCATCATGACGGTTGCGGCATACGGTTGCTCCAAGCAGTTCCAGTAACCGATAACAGCCCAATGCATAGGATAAGGTGAAGCGGCTGTCGCCGTCCTTCGGCGGCGCAGCGCGTTACGCAAAGGCGATGACCTAATTTAATCTTAAACGAGGGGGAATGAGGATGAAATTAGTTATTGCGGTCATTCAGGATAAGGATAGCAACCGGTTGTCGAATGCGCTTGTAAGAGAGGGATTCCGTGCGACGAAGCTGGCAAGTACAGGCGGATTCCTGCGTGCGGGAAATACGACGTTCATGATCGGGATTGAGGATGAGCGCGTGCATGAGGTGCTTCAAGTAATCAGCGCGAACTGCAAGGTACGCGATCAATTGGTTACGCCGGTGTCTCCAATGGGCGGCTCGACGGATTCCTACATTCCGTTCCCGGTTGAGGTGCAGATTGGCGGCGCGGCGGTATTCGTCATGCCGGTGGAGAGATTCGAACACTTCTGATTGGGTGTGACGTAGATGAGAGTCGATCAAAGCTGGCGACCTTTGGGCCAGAACCGAACAAGCGGAGATACGGGCGGAAGACCCGTTCAACCGGTTAGTTTCTCCGATGTCCTGGTGCAGCAGAACGCACAGAGAACGAACGAGCAGTTGCAGCAGAAGCTGCAGGACATTCATAACCAAGGGGAACGTTTGGCCAAGCTGATGACGGTTCGCGAGCTAAAGCTGTATCGGGCCATGGTCAAGAAGTTTCTGGAGGATACGGTTAAGCGCGGAGTTGGGCTTAAGGAAGTGCGCGGCTTCGATCGCCGCGGACGCGTAAAGCGCTATAAGCTGCTCGACGAGCTCGATGAGACGCTGGTGTCGATGGCGGAGGAATTGCTCGACAGCGAGCAAGGACGATTGGAGCTGCTTAACAAGATTGGCGAGATCCGCGGGATTTTGATCAATCTTTTGTTTTAGTACCTCCTTTAAGAAAGGTAAGGACAATGATATGAGTCTTGAACGACTGGAGCAAGCCGAAGGCCAGTGGAAGGCGCAGCGCATTTTGAAACATGCGCTGCAAAGCGGCCGCGTCTCCCATGCTTATTTGTTCAACGGCCCTTCGGGGACAGGGAGAATGGCAACCGCGCAAGCGTTCGCGAAGGCGCTGTTCTGTACGTCGAATGGCTGGGATGCGTGCGGGCAATGCCTGGCATGCAGAAAGTTCGAGCATGGCAATCAGACAGCGCTTCTGACGATTGCTCCCGATGGACAGAGCATCAAGATCGACCAGATCAGAGAGCTGCAGCGAAATCTGTCGTATCGGGGAACGGAGACGGAACGCACCGTATATTTGGTCGAACGAGCCGAGACGATGACGCTGCAGGCGGCCAATAGTTTGTTGAAATTTCTCGAGGAACCTCTGTCGCCGATTGTCGCCATTCTCATTACGGATAATGGACAAGCCATATTGCCGACGATCCGTTCGAGAACGCAGTGGGTGCCCTTCCTGCCGATCCCGCCGGAAAGTATGCTGGAGAAGCTTGTCTTGGAGGGGGCTTCTCCGCTTCTTGCAAGAGCAGCCGTCCATCTGTCCTCGGGACTCGACGGAGCTAGACAAATTCTCCAGCAGAATGAGTTTGCAGAAATCAGAAACCTAGTGATACAATTAGGCAAGGAGAGCTTGTCCCGATTCACCGCGGCGATGATCACTGCCCAGCAGCAGCTATTCAAGACGGATTTGAGCGCCGGTATGGATATGCTGCTATCTTTGCTTACACTATGGTTTAAAGACTTTACACAGTTCCAGGCCGGAAGGCAGGACAAGATTGTTTTCATAGATCAGTTGGATTGGATAAGCAGTCACGCGTACGACCGTTCCTTTGCAGGATGGGTATCCTGCATGGAGCATATATTGGAGGCGGGCAAGCGCATTCGGGCGAACGTATCGCCTCAGCTCGCATTTGAGCAATTATTGGTACACTTACAGGAGGGCTAATCCTTGTATAATGTCGTCGGTGTCCGCTTTAAGAAAGCGGGCAAGATCTATTACTTTGATCCGGTCGAACATCCCGTAGACAAAGAACAACATGTTATTGTTGAGACCGCGCGGGGAATCGAATACGGTAAAGTGGTGGTGGGACAGAAGCAAGTCGGTGAATCGGATGTTGTTCTCCCTCTCAAGAAGGTTATTCGCATAGCAAGCGATTCTGACGCTCAGATCGTCGAAGAGAATCGCAACGCCGCTAAGGGTGCGTTCACGACCTGTCTTGACAAGATTAAGAGCCATCAGCTTCGCATGAAGCTGGTTGATGTCGAATTTACGTTCGACCGCAATAAAATCATTTTCTACTTTACCGCCGAAGGACGCGTCGACTTCCGCGAGCTGGTCAAGGATCTCGCCAGCGTATTCCGTACCCGGATCGAGCTGCGTCAGATCGGCGTAAGGGACGAGGCGAAGATGTTAGGCGGTATCGGACCATGCGGGCGGGTGCTCTGCTGCTCTTCGTGGCTTGGCGATTTCGAACCGGTCTCGATCAAGATGGCCAAGGATCAAAATCTGTCGCTTAATCCGACCAAGATCTCCGGATTATGCGGGAGACTTATGTGTTGCTTGAAGTATGAGCATGACAATTACGAGAGCGTACGCGAGGAATTGCCGGCCATCGGCAAGATCGTCGTGACATCTTACGGGGAAGGCAAGGTTACGGGCATCAACGCATCCACGAAGAGCGTATATGTATCACTGTTTGATGTACCGGGCAAGCCGAAGGAACTGCCGCTTGATGATGTTGTCGTGAAGTAGACGGCGGCGTTAACAATCTGACAGGCGAGAGATACTCGCGCTTGATGCTCTGGGGTGGGGACTTGGAGAAAAAAGATATATTTAAACAGATGGATCAATTGGATAGCCAGATAGGGGAGTTCCATGCCCAATTCAGTGCGCTCAAGCAGATTATCAAACAATTGCTTGAAGAGAACAATCAGCTGAGCATGGAAAATCATCAGCTAAGGCTTGTGCTGAAGCGGGAGACCGCCCCCGATCGGGAAACCGTTCCGGCAGCTTCGACTCAGGCGATGGAACAGCATAACGGAACTTCTGCCGAGATAATAATTGGCAATATGGAACACGACGACAACGGTGCCGCGATTGGAGAAGGATATGACAACCTGACAAGGCTTTATCACGAAGGGTTCCATATCTGCAACGTCTACTACGGTCATCTCCGTACCGAAGGCGATTGCTTGTTCTGCCTGTCGTTCCTAAATAAATAAGCAGTATGTATCGACGGGCCGTCCTTACCTGAGGGGACGGTCATTTTTTAAATTATAGGGAAACATAAGATTTTCTAAATAAGGAGAACACGAAGATGACGCAATTAAAGCCAAATGATTCATCCATTAGTCAGTCTGCGCAACGGGAGGATCAAAAGATCGGTTTATTGCCCGGGGAGCGGATCGATGATCTGCTGACGGATACAGGGCTTAGAATTATACAGAGCCGCGAAGTCTTCAGCTTCTCGCTGGATGCTGTCTTGTTATCCAGATTCGCCAGCCTTCCGAAGCGGGGCCGAGTTGCGGATCTATGCTCCGGCAACGGAGTTATTCCCATCCTGATGTCGGCCGGAACGGAGGCAAGGATGGATGCCATCGAGATTCAACCGCGACTGGCCGACATGGCCAGGAGGAGCGTGGAGATAAATGGGCTGCAGGAGCAAATTACCGTGATACGAGAGGATCTCAGGGAATTTGCGAAGACGGCTGGCAACGGCATTTACGACGCTATTACCGTCAATCCCCCTTACATGCCTGTCACGGCTGGAGATCAGAACGTGAACGAACATTATGCGATCGCGAGACATGAGATCCATTGTACGATCGAGGATATAGCCAGCGCCTGCTGCAGGCTGCTGCGCCCCGGGGGCAAGTTGTTTATGGTGCATCGTCCTTCGAGGATGCTGGATATCGTGGAGACGATGCGGCGTTATAGGCTGGAGCCCAAGCGGATCCAATTCGTACATCCCAATACAAGGTCCGAGGCCAATATGATATTAATAGAAGCAACGCGTGACGGGAAACCTGACATCAGACTGCTTCCGCCTATAATGGTGTATAACGACGAGGGGGTACAGATCGTATGAACAGGCAAAAAAGCTACGACGCTCCGCAAGCGGTTGCCTCAGGCAAGTCTGCACCGGGCAGTCTTTTCTTGGTGGGGACGCCGATCGGCAATCTGGAGGATATGACCATGCGGGCAATCCGCACGCTCAAGGAAGTGGACCTCATTGCAGCGGAAGATACCCGGCAGACGAGGAAGCTGCTGTCTCATTTCGAAATTCATACGCGACTGGTGAGTTATCATGAGCATAATAAGGAAGCGAGTGGTCCGGAGCTGATACGGTTGTTGCTGGAAGGTCAATCCATTGCGATTGTCAGCGATGCCGGTCTGCCTGCCATCTCTGATCCAGGAGCCGACCTTGTCCGCGATGCCGTAGAACAGGATATCGCCGTTATTCCTATTCCGGGGGCGAATGCCGCTTTGTCCGCGCTCATTATGTCCGGTCTGCCGACTGACACATTTACATTTGCCGGATTTCCGCCAAGGGAGAGGAAGTCGCTTCAGAAACGTCTGACCGAGCTGTCTGCCCTCAGGTCCACGCTGCTCTTTTATGAATCGCCGCACCGTATCAAGAAGACGCTTGGCGAAATGCTGGAGAGTATCGGCGATCGACGGATTGCCGTTATTCGCGAGCTGACGAAGCGGCATGAAGAGGCTATCAGAGGTACGGTCTCGGAATGTATCGCATGGTTCGAGGAGCATCAGCCGCTCGGTGAATTCTGTATCGTGGTAGAAGGCGCAAGCGAGGGGGAAGCGGGCAACGGTCTTGCGAATCCAGAAGCTTGGTGGTCGAAGCTTGGCCTGGAGGAGCATGTGGCCCACTATGAAGCTGAGATGAGCAGGAAGGATGCCATTAAGCAAGCAGCGACGGATCGTGGTCTGCCGAAGCGGGACGTATATAATGAAGTGAACCGCTGACCGAATTATCCGGACAAAAAAAAGGACCTTCCTGGCCGGGTTCTAGCGCAGGAAGGCATCAAGGAGTATAAAAAGGTTAGAATTAACATGTGGATATAATGATTATAACCGATTTTTTTTATTTTGTCACAGGAGAAGGCATTTCTGATAAACAAATATGGCAAACAATTTTTCCTTTGAAGTACGACACGTTTTCGGCGTTGCCGCAGAAGATACATGCAGGCTCGTATTTCTTAAGCATGATGCGTTCGCCATCTACATAAATCTCGAGAGCGTCCTTCTCGCCAATGCCAAGCGTACGGCGTAATTCGATTGGAATAACAACGCGCCCAAGCTCATCGACCTTACGAACGATACCAGTAGATTTCATCATCATTCATCATTCCCCTCAGATAATATATTCGTCAATGTTCGACAATATTTTATAAATTCATGTTACTATAATACCAACTCTTCCCATAACAGTCAACCTGTAAAAATCAGCAGATAGCGTGCTGTTATAAGGATATTACCCACTATAGCAGATAATATTCTATGTAATAGAATACAACAGCTTCGACAAATTGGAAACTTAATTACGACATTATTCGACAAAAGTCGATAAAACTGTGTCGAATTTATGAACAGAAGGAGATGAGGAAATGAACGGTCAACTTAAGGAGGAAAAGGTATTTAAGGATCCCGTCCATCATTATGTGTACGTCCAAGATGAGACGATATGGAGCCTGATTAATACAAAAGAGTTCCAGCGACTGCGCCGGATCCGGCAGCTTGGGACAACCTACTTAACCTTTCACGGCGCGGAGCATAGCCGGTTCTCCCATTCTCTTGGCGTCTACGAAATTACGCGCCGCATTATTTCGCAATTCGAGCGCTACGGCTATCCCGACTGGCCGAAGGAAGAAAGGCTTGTCTCCTTGTGCGCGGCGCTTCTCCATGACGTAGGACACGGTCCGTTCTCCCATTCGCTGGAGGAGATCTTCGATACGGATCACGAGGAGTGGACATGCGCCATATTAATGGGAGAAACTGAAATAAATGGCGTGCTTCGCTCCGTTTCCGAAGAGTTTCCTTCGCAGGTTGCGGCCGTCATTAAGAAGAAGTATCCGAAGCCGATCGTCGTCAGTCTCATCTCCAGCCAGATGGATGCGGACCGAATGGATTATCTGCTGCGCGACGCCTACTTCACGGGCGTTAACTACGGCACGTTCGACCTGGAACGCATATTGCGGGTATTGCGTCCTTATAAAGGAAAAATTGTAGTGAAGGATAGCGGCATGCATGCCGTCGAGCATTATCTTATGTCGCGCTACCAGATGTATTGGCAAATATACTTCCATCCCGTTACGCGCAGCTCGGAGATTATATTGAGACAAATTTTTCGAAGAGCGCAGCAATTAAACGCGGAAGGCTACCAGTTTGGCTGGATGACACGTTCCATTAAGCAGCTTTTGGACAATACGCTCGAGCTGAAGGATTATTTGAAGCTTGACGAGGCGCTCGCTCAGACGGCCTTCTCCGAGTGGGAGCAGGAAGCCGATCCGCTGCTCAGCGACCTGTGCCATCGATTTTTAAACAGGCAGCTCTATAAATATGTAACCATCGATCAACCGGATGAATTATTGCTTGGCGAGGTTGCCGCTACCCTGGAATCCATCGGTCTGAATCCGGATTATCATATGGAGATCGACTTCCCTTTCGATCTTCCTTATGATGTATACCGACCGGATCGGCAGGAAGGGGAAAAACGGGAAAAAGCGCCAATTTTGTTGCTGGACGAGCATGATGAAATAAGCGAGATTTCCTTGAAATCCGACATTGTTCGTTCCATTACAGGCTTGCATCAAGGAAAGTATCATTTGTATTACCCGGAGGAGCCGTTGCGGGCCAATAAGGCGCAGCTATCCGACCGAATGAGGAAGTTATTCCAACTGGATTAAAGGAGATGGACATCATGTTATTCGACACGCATACGCATCTGGACGCTAGACAATTTGACGAAGATCGGGAGCAGGTAATCGACAGGGCTCGCGCTGCCGGAGTCAGTCTTATGGTAAACATAGGATGTGACAGGAGAAGTATACCATTAACAATCGAACTGGCGGAGCGATATCCGTTTATCTACGCGGCGGTAGGATGGCATCCTGTGGACAGCATCGATATGAAGCCGGAGGATCTGGAGTGGATCGAACGTCTTTCCAGCCATAACAAGGTAGTCGCGATCGGCGAGATCGGACTGGATTACCACTGGGACACATCGCCGAAAGACGTACAGCATCGCGTATTTCGGGAACAGATTCGACTGGCCAAAAAGGTAAAGAAGCCGATCGTCATTCATAATCGGGATGCCCATGAGGATGTTATTCGTATTCTGAAGGAGGAAGACGCGAAGGAAATCGGGGGTGTCATGCATTGTTTTTCCGGGAGCTGGGATACTGCAAAACAATGTCTTGATATGAATTTCTATATTTCGTTCGGAGGACCGGTTACGTACAAAAATGCAAGGGTTCCAAAAGAGGTGCTCGAGAGGGTTCCGATGGATCGATTATTGATCGAAACCGACTCCCCATATCTTACTCCTCATCCAAATAGAGGGAAGAGGAATGAGTCTGCATATGTGGCTTTTGTGGCTGCCGCCGCAGCCGAAATTAAGGGCATCTCGGTGGAGGAATTGGCTCAAATCACGATGAAAAACGGTAAAAATTGTTTTGGCATCGAAGGAAAGTCAGTCTAAAAGCGAGAAAACGAGACCTTTCATGCAAAAAAACTGATTTTTGGGGCTGAATTCAACTATTTATTCGGAGTTTTCCTGCTTTTTTCGTGAAAATCGCATTTTATCGCTTCTTTACAACTGGGCTCCGATGAAGGTATGATTCGTATCAGAGCTTTACATTTTGTATTGGATTTCCAGCCGAGCAGACATTTTTGCACCCTCAAAATAACCTCTCCACATTCCCGGGTAGTGAACGCTAAGGCGCCTACCACATGTGCTCCACTTTGACGACAACCTCTAGCATGTCCCGAATATTCGGTTAGTAGTCGTCATAGGGTTAATCAGGGAGGTGAGAGTCTGCAAGACTGGAGTGCGTGCTTGCACGCCAATATACTATAGTCGCGTCAGTTGTAACATGCGTAACACTTGGCGGCGGGGCTATGAAGGAGGACCGAGGAAGTGGGCCTGAGTAAGAAGAAGGACACCCATGGGAAGCGATCATCCAGCATGACTTTCGCAATGCGATGGAAGCATGGAAACTTGCGTTTGATTATGTTAAGTGCAGTAATCTCAATCGCTATGACTTTCATGTTTTTGGTGTTGTTGTACGGAACGGCTGTCAAGAGCGTCTCCGTAGTAGTGAATGGACAAGAAACCGTTGTCGAAACGAAACAATGGGTCCTGCAACGCCTACTGGATGAACAAGCTATTACAATAGGACCGCACGACAAAGTGTCAGTCCCGCTTAATTCACCGATTAAGGACGGCGACCGGTTCGAGGTCGATCATGCGATTCCCGTTATTGTAAAAGCAGATGGCAAGACATCTACGGTGTACACGACAGAGAAGACGGTTGGAGCGGCGATCGAGAAATTGGATATAACCGTCCGCAGTGATGATAAAATAAATCCGCCTCTGTCCGCGGAAGTGGCAGAGGATGAGCTTGTAACAATCGTTCGGGTAGACACGAAGGTGTCGGCACTCGAAAAGGATGTTCCGTTCTCTATCGTGAAGAAAGAAGATCCGACGCTGGAGAAGGGTAAGGAGAAGGTCATCCAAACCGGCAAGAGCGGCGTTTTGATCGAGCAATCCAAGGAGCAATACGAAGACGGCGTGCTTGTCGCAAGCCAGGTCGTAAGCGAAGTTGTGCAGACGGCTGCCGTTGACCAAATCGTCGCCATAGGCACGAAGAAGCCGGAACCGAAAGTCACGGTTCTGTCGAACAAGAGCCCAAGCGTGACTACGGTAACGAAAGACGACCTTACCTTCAGCGCGAAGAAAGTGTTGAAGAACGTGACGCTTACCGCGTATACCGCGGGCGTCGAATCGACAGGCAAAGACGAGGACCATCCGCAATACGGCCTTACGGCATCCGGTACGAAGGTACAGGAAGGCCGGACGATCGCAGTCGATCCAACCGTCATCCCGATGGGATGGTGGGTATACATCGAAGGCATCGGCTTCCGCCGCGCCGAAGACAAGGGCAGCGCCGTAAAAGGCAACAAAATCGATGTGTATTTCGATAGCACCAGCTATGCGAACAAGTTCGGCAAGAAGACGGGCTACACGGTTTATGTGCTGGGTCCGAACAAACCATCGGCAAGCTAACCTGCCTAAGCTTCGGATGAAGCTATCGTAATGTTGAACTAAATATGCCATCATAAGAAGAGGCGACGCCTCTTCTTTCTTCTTTTTTCTCGCGAAAATAAAGAAGAAAGCAAGGGAAAGACGGCAGAAAGCGGGGATGGTCAGATTGATTAAGGAAATCATTGTAGTGGAGGGTAAGGACGACACGGCTGCTATCAAACGGGCTGTTGAAGCCGACACGATCGAGACGAACGGTTCCGCCATCGGCGAAGACGTGCTTCGCCGGATTGCGCTTGCGAACGAACGCAGAGGCGTCATTATATTTACCGATCCGGATCATGCCGGCGAGCGCATCCGAAAGATTGTCGCCCGTCACGCGCCAGGCTGCAAGCACGCATTCCTGCCTCAAGAGAAGGCATCCTATAAAGGCGATATCGGCATCGAGAACGCGAGCCCGGACGCCATCCGACAGGCTTTATCGGAGCTGCGCACGGAGGCGCTTAGCGGCGAGGGGGGCGAGATCACTTGGGAGGACCTTATGGAAGCCGGGCTGATCGTCCATTCCGATGCGGCGCGCAGAAGGCTGATTATGGGCAAGCTGCTCGGGATCGGATACGCGAACGGCAAACAATTCTTTAAGCGGTGTACAAGCTTCCAGATTACGAAGAGCGAATTCGTGGACGCGCTCCGGGAGATGGAACAGAAAGCGGAGGGGTCTTAAATATGGAGACGGAACAAGGGAACAGAAGCGGGCAAGGCGCAAGATCGGCATCGGATGTGGGCACGCCTAAGCGAACCAAAGAAATTATCGCGAAATACGGCTTCTCTTTCAAAAAGAGTCTCGGACAGAACTTCTTGATCGATCGCAACGTGCTGAACAACATCGTCGCGGCGGCCGGATTGAACGAGTCCAAAGGGGCGCTGGAGATCGGCCCGGGCATTGGCGCGTTGACAGGGCGCCTGGCGGAGACGGCTGGCCGCGTGACGGCTATCGAGATCGATCAGCGGCTTATTCCGATATTAGACGATCTGTTCGCCGAGCAGGGGCATGTGACGGTCATTCACGGCGACGTGCTCAAGATTGACTTGCAGGAGCTGTTTCGCAGTCAATTCGAAGGCCTCTCCGGCGTCAGCGTCGTGGCGAACCTGCCTTATTACGTAACGACGCCGATCCTCATGAAGCTGCTTGAGGAGCGTCTGCCGCTGGAGAACATCGTCGTCATGATTCAGAAGGAAGTCGCGCAGCGGATGGCCGCGAAGCCGGGAGGCAAGGAATACGGAAGCCTAAGCGTAGCCGTCCAATATTATTGCGTGCCGGAGCTGGTATGCACCGTTCCGCATACCGTCTTTATCCCGCAGCCTAACGTAGACTCCGCCGTCATCAAGCTGACAGTGAGAGAGAAGCCTGCGGTAGACGTGCCGGACGAAGCCTTTTTCTTCCGCGTCGTACAGGCAAGCTTTGCGCAGCGCCGCAAGACGCTGGCCAACAATCTCACGGCTTTCGTAGGCAAAGAGAACCGGGAGGCGCTTGGTGGCCTTCTGGGCGGCATTGGCATCGATCCTGGCCGCCGGGGAGAGACGCTCTCGCTGGAGGAATTCGCGCGGCTTAGCCGGGCTCTCCTGGAGGCGAAGCTGTCGTTGTAAACGGCAAGTTGCAGAATCGCTCACCATTCGCTCCATCTGCCCATAGGATAGACGAAGAGGTGATTGACCTATGAAGCAAGGGGACCTGGTCGTCCGCAAATCATATGGAAGCGACGTTTTGTTCCGTATCGAAGCGGTTCGTTCGGAGACAGCCCTGTTAAAGGGCACGGATTATCGTCTGCTCGCGGACGCTCCAATTCCTGATCTGTCGGTCGTGCGCGATCCGGAATCAACGAGAGCGGCGCAACAGGCGCGTATTAAAGTAAATGAATCGTTACGCAAGATGCACACGGATCGGGAGAAGCAAACCGCAGAGACCGTGGATGCCATACGTCAGGGATTGCAGACGCCGGATGCGGCTTACTTCGAGATGCCCGGCAAGGTGCTGCATCTGGACGGAGACGGCAATTATTTAAAGAAGAGCATGCAGCTCTATAGCACGATGCAGGTGCCGGCGTATGGTCTGCACCTTCACGAGGCCCAGATGAGCGACATGCTCTACCGGCTGCTTCCGCAGGTAAGGCCCGACATTGTCGTTATAACGGGCCATGACGGCGTGCTCAAGCACCGCGCCCCGAATGAATTGTACAGTCTGACCAATTACAAAAATTCGCAGAACTTCGTTAACGCTGTCCGGGTTGCGCGCGAATACGAGAAGAACAGGGATAATCTCGTGGTGGTGGCAGGCGCCTGCCAATCCCACTTCGAGGCGCTGCTGCACGCAGGAGCGAACTTCGCCAGCTCGCCGGGCCGTATTCTGATCCATGCGCTGGATCCCGTGTACATCGCGATCAAAGCCAGCTTTACATCGATCCGGGAGACGATTAATCTTCCGGATGTCATACACGGCACCATTAGCGGGATAGACGGCGTTGGCGGCATCGAGACGCTCGGTCGACACCGGGTCGGCTTGCCGAAGCCAAAGGCTGCCGCATCGACTATGGCCAATGTAACGATGAACGCTTAACAGACGAACGAATGAGTCTTGCGGTCATTAATGAACAACGACTATTATGTCGCCTTTTGTATATTTTTTGTCATTGGAACACAAACTATCAAAAAATAAGGCCGATTTTTTATTTTTGGGTGAAATCACCGTTGACAAAATAAATATCTGGCTGATATAATATTTTGTTTCGTTTGACAATTGGTCTTTCCTTGGTTATAATGGACAAGGAAAGAGGTGGTAGTGGACAATGGCAAAAAACGCGCTATTGGATATCAAACGCAGCTTGGAAGCCCATGTGGGAGCCAAGATCCGTCTTAGAGCAAACGGCGGTCGCCGAAAGACAATCGAACGGACCGGTACGTTGGAAGAAATCTACCCTTCTGTCTTCATTGTAAAGCTGGATGAAGAGCAACACGCTTTCAAGCGCGTCTCCTACAGCTACGCGGATATACTTACCGAATCTGTTGAAGTGACCGTGTGCAATGATGAAGGCCAAGTCCGAATCGCTTATCTTCAACACTAGATGGACATAAGCTTCATATAGGCCCTTACGGGGCAACCTGACGCAGACCTCCTTAGGTCTGTGTCTTTTTTTTGGGACCATAAGAAGACCCGCATGATCCCTAACGTGCGGATGCATACTACGGGTGGATGGCAACCAAGCCTGACAAGGCAGAAGACGACAAGGAGGGATGATATGGGACGCAGGCGCAGAGGCGGCGTGATGTCGGAACAGCTGAAAGTAGAACTCGCAAAAGATCTGGGCTTCTACGGCACCGTTCAGCAAGAAGGTTGGGGCGGAATCAAATCAAAGGATGCCGGCAATATGGTGAAACGGGCCATTCAGATCGCGGAGCAGACGGCGGCACGATCGGGACAGCCGTAACGATCGACGATATCGTGACGCGGCTATGAAGAAGTACGATCCGGCTTTCGGAAGCAGCAACAGAGCGGCAAGAGTTTGCAAAAAGGGAAGCTAAGCTGTGCAGGGCCTGCTCGAACGGTCTGGCATGGTTTAGCTTTTATTGTGCCCGTTTGTTATAATGAAGCTTACAGTTTAAGAGGTTGTTCAAAAAGTCCGCTTCTCATTACGAAGTAATCCTGGACGCTTACTCGACGTCGAATATTTCCTGATACCCACGAAAGTGAAGGGATGCTTCGATGCTAATTCCGATTACTTTCGCGGGGCCCGAGGTTGCCGAACCTAAGCGAATGCTTGACAGTGCAGGTGCTCACGTAGCTTCCACTACGCTCCGCTCCTCAGGTCCTAGCTTCATCCAATCTTCTCGGTACTGATAACCGAACTTTTTGAACACGTACTTTAAATGAACGGGTGAACGAACCGATGAAAATTTATGAGAAAGCTCCTGCCAAAATCAATTTGCTGCTCGATGTGCTGCGCAAACGCGGCGACGGATACCACGAAGTAGAAATGATCATGACGATGGTCGATTTGGCGGATCGTCTCGAGATGGAGGAGCTGCCGCGCGACGCGATCATCATTTCCAGCCAGGTGGGCTATATTCCGCTCGACGAGAAGAATCTGGCGTTCCAGGCGGCTCGCCTCATTAAGGAGCGGTATGACGTCCGTAAGGGCGTATACATCCATCTCGACAAGAAGATTCCAGTAGCGGCCGGTCTCGCCGGAGGAAGCAGCGACGCTGCTGCAGCGCTGCGTGGTCTTAACCGGCTGTGGGGGCTTGGCATATCGGAGGACGAGCTCTGCGACCTTGGGGCCGAGCTGGGCTCGGACGTGCCTTTCTGCGTGACGGGAGGAACGGCGATTGCGAGAGGGCGCGGAGAGAAGCTGGAGCACATCTCGCCGCCGCCGCAATGCTGGGTCGTTCTCGCCAAGCCGCCGATCAATGTGTCAACGGCCGATGTGTACGGCAGACTGAGAGCGAACGAGCTGAAGGACCATCCTTCCATCGAATTCATGAGAGGGGCGCTTGCGCGAGGGTCCTTCCACGATATGTGCGAAGGGCTGGGCAATGTGCTGGAGAACGTGACGCTGGAGCTGTATCCCGAGGTGCGTCAGCTAAAGGAGAGCATGCTC
This sequence comes from Paenibacillus sp. MY03, assembly GCF_002165585.1. Lineage (NCBI taxonomy): Bacteria > Bacillati > Bacillota > Bacilli > Caryophanales > Paenibacillaceae > Paenibacillus > Paenibacillus sp. MY03. The sequence continues at coordinate 18,176 of NZ_MXQD01000044.1, forward strand.
AGACTTGGAGCTGACGGCGTGTTGATGTCGGGCAGCGGACCTACCGTATTCGGCCTTGTATCGAAGCAAGCGAAGCTCCCGCGTATCTATAATGGACTGCGGGGATATTGCAAGGAAGTATACGTGGTAAGAATGCTTACATAAAGATGGCGTTATTGTTGATTAAATCCGTATAAAAATGTTATATTGGTAATATAATATTCGGATTTAGTGGGGGGAGATGGCATTGAAGAAGTTAAAGAGAAGCTCGCGGCTCGTTGAAATGACGCAGTATCTATTATCTCGTCCCCACACGTTAATATCGCTCACAGCATTCGCAGAACGTTATCAGTCCGCCAAGTCTTCCATCAGCGAAGATCTTGCTATCATCAAGGAAGTTTTCGAGGAAGAAGGCATCGGCGACCTGCAGACACTGGCGGGAGCGGCAGGCGGGGTTAAATACATGCCTAAGATGAGAGAATCTGTGGCGCTGGACATCATGAAGGAAACATGCAGAGAGCTGGAGCAGCCCGATCGCGTGCTGCCAGGCGGATATTTGTATATGACGGATATGTTAGGACAGCCAGAGCTGCTGGCTGATGTCGGACGGATGTTTGCAACCGCATTCGCAGATCGCAAAATCGACGTTATTATGACGGTGGAGACAAAAGGGATTCCGCTCGCTTACGCGACGGCGGCATGTCTTAATATCCCCGTCGTTATTGTGCGCAGAGACAATAAGGTGACTGAAGGTTCCGCAGTAAGCATCAACTACGTGTCGGGATCGACGAAGCGCATCCAGACGATGTCGCTGGCACGCAGAGCGCTTAAGGAACAGTCCCGCGTACTGATCATCGACGACTTTATGAAAGCCGGAGGCACGATCCAAGGGATGATGGATCTGCTCTTCGAATTCAAGGCAACCGTGGCCGGCGTAGGCGTATTCGTGGAATCGGGAGAAGTGGAGCTGGAGGAGCGCCTGCTGGAGGATTACGTGTCGCTGGCGAAGCTGACGGCCGTGGATATGAAGTCGAAGCAATCCACCGTCATTCCGGGCAATTACTTCAAGGCGTAACCGCAAGCCTGCGCACACCATCATCTATATCCATCAATCATTGAGAGGCAGGGAACATGATGACAACACGCAAGGAAATGGAAATCGTCTCAACGGTAGCGGCGCCGGCAGCGATCGGCCCCTATTCGCAAGCGATCAAGCTGGGAGGTCTGCTCTTCACTTCGGGCCAGATTCCGCTCGACGCAACGGGCGCTCTTGTCGCTGGCGGCATCGAAGAGCAAGCTCATCAAGTATTCCGGAATCTGCAAGCAGTCTTGGAGGCAGGCGGGGCTTCCTTAGCCAGCGTCGTCAAGGCAACTGTTTTCTTGAAGGACATGAATGATTTCGCAACGGTCAACGGCATTTATGCCTCTTACTTCGGAGACCACAAGCCAGCTCGCTCCGCCGTAGAAGTAGCAAGGCTTCCAAAGGACGTTCTTGTCGAAATTGAGGTCATTGCATCGACTCTTGTCGAATGAAAACGAAAAATTATCAAAACAAAAAAAATATTTTAAATAGAGCATCAATTTACCAATTTAATAGAAGGATTTTGCATTTTTTCGTGGAAGTATACACCAAGTCTTGAGAGGCAAAGGTGGTGAACACAAGTGCAAATTACTGATGTCAGACTCCGCCGCGTCAATTCGGAAGGACGTATGAAGGCAATCGCATCGATCACCATTGACAATGAATTCGTTGTTCACGATATCCGTGTCATCGACGGTAACAATGGTATGTTCGTAGCTATGCCAAGCAAACGTACTCCGGATGGCGAATTCCGCGATATCGCTCATCCAATCTCTTCTACGACTCGTGAGAAGATCCAAGCCGCTGTTCTGGCGGAATATGAGCGTGCTGCCGATGAGGTTGCGATCGAGGAAGGTGCTTAACACGAAAGCTTTTGCAAGTATGATAAAACCTCTACCCTCGGCCTCTCGAAGATGAGCGACCGCGTTTAGTGGTAATAAATCCGCTTAGTCAGAAGAGAGAGCCGCGGCTCTCTTTTCTTTTGCCAATATATAAGCTATATTCATCTGAAGGATTGCTAGTTGGAGGAACCAGGGAGGTTATTGCGTATGACAAGAATGGCGATTGTACTCGCGGCCGGTCAAGGCAAGCGGATGAAATCGAAATTATATAAGGTGCTGCATCCGGTGTGCGGCAAACCTATGGTAGGGCATGTGTTGGATACGGTCAAAGCCGCGAACTGCGAGAAGGTTGTCGTTATCGTCGGCCACGGCGCGGAGAAGGTAAAGGCTTATCTGGGCGACGCGGCGGAATATGCGCTGCAAGGGGAGCAGCTCGGCACAGGGCATGCGGTGCTGCAGGCGAAGGAGTTGATCGGAGATATCGACGGTACGACGATCGTCGTATGCGGCGATACGCCGCTCGTGCGCGCTTCGACGGTTGAAGCGATGCTGAAGCTGCATGAAGAGAGCGGCGCGGCCGCGACCGTGCTAACGGCATCGTTTGCAGATCCTGCCGGATACGGCCGCGTGATCAGGGGAGAGGATGGAACGGTTAGGCGCATCGTGGAGCAGAAGGACTGCACGGAGGAGGAAGCGGCCGTACAGGAAATTAACACGGGCACGTATTGCTTCGATAACCGGAAGCTGTTCGAAGCGCTTGCGAACGTCAAGAACGAGAACGCGCAAGGCGAATATTACTTGACCGACGTCGTAGGCCTGCTAAAGTCGGCCGGCGAGGTCGTGCAGGGCTACTGCACCTCGGACTTGGCGGAGGCGATCGGCGTAAACGACCGCGTGGCGCTCGCCGAGGCGGAGCGGTTCATGCGCGAGCGGATCAACCGGGAGCATTTGCTAAACGGCGTGACGATTATCGATCCGCAGAACACTTACATTGAAGCGGGCGTAGTCATCGGCGCCGATACAGTGCTGTATCCGGGCAGCGTGCTTCGTGCGGGAACGGTCATCGGAGAGGACTGCGTCATCGGGCCGAACGCGGAGATTACGGCTAGCGAGGTTGGGGATGGAGCTGCTATCAAATTCTCGGTCATCGCGGAGTCTATCGTCGGTCCGGAGAGCGCGGTGGGACCTTACGCGAACCTCCGTCCGGGCTCGAAGCTCGGCCGTGGCTGCAAGATCGGCGATTTCGTGGAGCTTAAGAACGCGGTGCTGGACGATGGCAGCAAAGTGTCCCACCTCAGTTATGTGGGCGACGCGGTGGTCGGCAAGGACGTTAATATCGGCTGCGGAGCGATCACGGTCAACTATGACGGGTTTAACAAAGCCGTGACGGAGATCGGCGATCATGCTTTTATCGGCAGCAACGTCAATCTGATCGCGCCGGTTAAGGTCGGCGATGGCGCGTACGTCGTGGCCGGTTCGACTGTCACGCAGGATGTGCCCGCGGGCGATCTGGCCATCGCTCGGGAGCGTCAGGTCAATAAGCCGGGATACGCGGACAAGATCCGTGCGAGAGCAAAGGCGAAGAAGGAACGAAATTCGAAGTAAAACGGTTCTGCGATTTGGTCTGGCGATGCCGGTGCGGGAGCTAATTTGTTTAATTTATCCCGGGAGTGGGTAAAGTGATATGGACATCCAATTATTTAAGGAGGATTCCATATGGCTATCGCAATGCAGGCGGATGCGAGATCCGTCAAGACAAAAGGCGATCTTCGAAAGTTGCGCTTAGGCGGCATGGTGCCGGGCGTCGTATACGGAAAGCAGCTAAGCGAGTCGGCAACGGTGAGCATTCGGGAGAAGGAGCTGAAGGCGCTGCTTCGTTCTCAACCGAACGCGGTGTTAGAGATGGAGGTTCCGGGTCAGGGCAAACATTCCGTGATGGTCGCAGACGTACAAAGGGATTCGTTAAACGGCGTAATCACGCACGTCGACTTCCATCAGATCAATATGAACGAAGAGGTACGCGCGAACGTGCGGATTGAAGCGACTGGCGACTCCGCTGACGTGCGAGAGGGCGGCATTTTGTCCATCGTGCTGCATGAGCTGGAGGTGCAGTGTTTGCCGGGGGCGATTCCGGAGCATATCTCGGTCGACATCTCCTCGCTTGGCATTGGAGAAAGTCTGCAGGTGAAGGATCTGATGCTGCCGCAAGGCGTAGAGGTCAGCTCCGATCCGGAGGTTGTCGTACTGACGGTGCTGGCGCCGCAGAAGGAACTGGATGAGACGGAAGCGGAAGCGCAGGACGTGGAAGCGAAAGAAGCGGAGTCCCGCTCGGATCATGCGCAGCATGAGGAGATTTCTACAAGCACGTAACCGCAATAAATTTAGGAGGCCTGCCGGGCGATCGGCGGGCTTTTCTTTGCCTATAGGAAAGCGGGAGCCGCACGTTTTTTTGGCGCTGCCCAACACCCGTTAGGGTGATTTATGATTTGAGGGTTCGTTTTTTGCGCCGAGTTATGCTACATTAAGTTCAATGAGATAGTGGCTTGCCCCAAGCTGGGCAGGCATGGAGAGGGAGAGAGTAGAAGGCATGAAGTGGATCGTGGGACTTGGCAATCCGGGTACGCAATACAGGGATACTAGGCATAACGTCGGATTCATGGTCATCGACGAGTTGGCGAAGCGCTGGGGCATCTCGGTGACGGGAACCAAATGCAAGGCGCTGATCGGCGAAGGCAACGTCGGAGGCACAAAGGTGGTGCTGATCAAACCGATGACCTATATGAACCTGTCCGGCGAGTCCGTTCGGTCGTTCCTGGATTACTTCAAGGCGGATCTAGCGGACGGCATTGTCGTCTATGACGATCTGGATACCGAGATCGGCAAACTCAGGCTGCGTTATCAAGGCAGCGCGGGCGGGCATAACGGCATCAAGTCGCTGATCCAGCATCTCGGCACGCAGACATTCGACCGGATTCGCATGGGCATTTCCAGACCGCAGCCGGGCATGGTTATCTCCGACTATGTGCTGTCTCCCTTCCCGAAGGCGGAGCGCGACAAACTGGCGGATATGATCGGAAATGCGGCGGATGCGGCGGAATTTGCGCTAAAGGCAACGTTTGAGGAGACGATGGCTAAGTTTAATCGTTAGATCTTTAAATCAATCGGGGGGCAGTACGTTAAGTTGGCGGTTATCTGGGTATACTGAGGGTATAACCTATCCTCAGGAGGCATACATATGGCTGTAAACTATATATGCAGACATTGCAAGACGTCCATAGGGTCCATCGAAGGAAACACGGTAACAGAGCGGGAGCTAGGCTTCCATTCCTTGACCCCCGAGGAGCGCAGCGATATAATAGCGTATGACTCAAGCGGCAACGTAACGGTGAAGGTTGTTTGCGATTATTGCAACGAAGCATTGAGCTCTAACCCCGATCTCATGCTGATCGGCAACCCTCTCCAATAAGAGGGGATATACGAATTGATAGGTTCCGCAGAACAAGCTATGACGGCATGCGTCCGGTCGTAGCTGTTTTGGCGTGGGCGAGGATGGACGATGTAGCGGGGAACTGCAGCCAGATGCTTGGCAGGAAGCAGCGATCGGATCTCCCCGGCCGGTCATATAGAAATGAGGTGCCACAGACGTTGAAAGCGCTAATACAAACTGTCGCAGCGGATCTGGACGTACAGTCTGTTCTGTCCGGAATTCGCAAAGGGATGCGCGAGCAGATGATATCGGGACTTGCCGGCTCTTCCCGCCAGGTGTTGATTGCAGCCCTGGAGGAGGAAATCGAGCGTCCGATGCTCGTTGTCACTCATAATATGTTCTCCGCGCAAAAAATAGCGGAGGATCTGCAGGAATGTCTGTCACCCGACAAAGTGCTGCTGTACCCTGCGAACGAACTGGTGGCCGCGGAGGCGGCGATATCGAGTCCAGAGACGCTGGCGCAACGAATGGACGTCCTGATGAAGCTGTCCCGCGGTTACCGCGGGATTGTTGTCGTGCCGTTTTCGGGCGTACGGCGGTATCTGCCCATCGGCAGCGTCATGGCGGATGCGCAGATCGAGCTCAAAGTCGGCGATACGATGGCGCTGGAGGACTTCCTGCGCCGTATGACCTCGCTTGGCTACGTTCGCGCCGATCGCGTCGAGGCGAAGGGCGAGATGAGCGTTCGGGGCGGGATTGTCGACTTCTTCCCGCTCACGGCGCCGCAGGCTTGCCGGATCGAGTGGTTCGGCGACGAGATCGACTCCATCCGGACGTTCGAACCTTCCGAGCAGCGCTCGCTGGATCGGCTGGATAGCTGCGTCGTGCCGCCATGCCAGGAGATTATCGCGGACGCGGAGCGCATGGCCAGAGCCGCGGACCACGCGGCGGGGCTGCTGGAGCGCCAGCTCGACAAGATGACGGATCGGACCGCCAAGGAACGGCTGCGCGCCGAGATCGGCGGCGAGATGGAGAAGCTGCGGGAGCAGGTTTATTTTCCGGAGATGTATAAGTATATATCGCTGTTATATCCGGAACGGCAGACAATCATGGACTACATGCCGGAAGATACGCTGCTGGTACTAGACGAGCCTACGAGATTGATAGAAACGTCCAAGCAGCTCGAGCGCGACGAGAGCGAATGGTCCGTCCATCTGCTGCAGAACGGCAAGTCGCTGCCAGGGCTTGTCCTGGCCAAGGATACGGAAGAGATTTTGCATCATCGTCCCTTCCCGACGCTGTTCCTGTCATTGTTCCTGCGCCAGGTGCCGCATTCGCAGCCTCAGAACATCCTGAATATGACGAGCCGTTCGATGCAGAATTTCCATGGGCAGATGAATGTGCTGAAGTCCGAGATGGAGCGGTGGAAGAAGATCGGCGCCAAGGTCATGATGTTGGCCGGCGGCGCGGAGCGGATGGAGAGAATGCGTCGCGTGCTGGATGATTACGGCATCGAAACGCCGATAATGTTGGAGGGCAACCTGCAGCAGGGCTTTGAGCTGCCTTCGTCGCATCTGGTCGTCATTACGGAAGGCGAGATGTTCTCGCAGAAGCAGCGCAAGCAGCGCAGGATGGACAAGAAGCTCGACAATGCCGAGCGGATCAAGAGCTACACGGAGCTGAAGGTCGGCGATTACGTCGTTCACCATAACCACGGCATAGGCAAATACGTCGGTATCGGCACGCTCGAGATCGGCGGCATTCATAGAGATTATCTGCACATTATTTACTCGGGCGGCGACAAGCTTTCCGTGCCGATCGAACAGGTCGACATGATCCAGAAGTACGTCGGTTCCGAGGAGAAAGAACCGAAGATCAACAAGCTTGGCGGCACGGAATGGACCAAGGCAAAGAGCAAAGCCCGGGCATCGGTGCAGGATATCGCCGACGACCTGATCAAGCTGTACGCTCAGCGGCAGTCCACGCCGGGATATGCCTTCGGCACGGATACGACGTACCAGCAGGAATTCGAAGCGATGTTCCCGTACGACGAGACGAGAGACCAGCTTCGCGCGATCGATGAGATCAAGAAGGACATGGAGCGGGAGCAGCCTATGGACCGCCTCTTGTGCGGCGATGTCGGCTACGGCAAGACGGAAGTGGCCGTGCGAGCCGCGTTTAAGGCGGCGATGGACAGCAAACAGGTCGCCGTGCTTGTGCCGACGACAATACTTGCCCAGCAGCACTACGAGACGTTCCGCGAGCGCTTTGCGGGATATCCGATCAACGTCCAGGTGCTGAGCCGTTTCCGCTCTCGCAAGGAACAGAACGAGACGATCAAAGGGTTGAAAAACGGCACGGTCGACGTTGTCATCGGGACGCACCGGCTTTTGTCGCAAGATATTATATTCAAGTCGCTTGGCATGCTGATCGTGGACGAAGAGCAGCGGTTCGGCGTGTCGCATAAGGAGAAGCTCAAGAAGCTGAAGACGAATGTCGACGTATTGACGCTGACGGCGACGCCGATCCCGCGGACGCTGCATATGTCGATGCTTGGCGTGCGGGATTTGTCCGTCATCGAGACGCCGCCCGAGAACCGTTTCCCGGTTCAAACGTATGTGGTCGAGTACAGTCCGGCCCTCGTGCGGGAATCCATCGAGCGGGAGCTGGCGCGCGGCGGACAGGTGTATTATCTGTACAATCGCGTGCAGGGCATCTACCAGATGGCGGAGCAGATTAACGCGCTTGTTCCCGATGCCAAGGTATCGGTGGGGCATGGGCAGATGTCGGAGCAGGAACTGGAGAAGACGATTCTCGACTTCCTGGACGGCGAGTCCGACGTGCTTGTCAGCACTAGCATTATCGAGACTGGCGTCGACATTCCAAACGTCAACACCCTCATCGTGCACGATGCGGACAAAATGGGGCTTTCCCAACTGTACCAGCTGCGCGGACGTGTGGGCCGGTCCAATCGGATCGCCTATGCTTACTTCACGTATCAGCGGGACAAGGTGCTCACCGAGGTGGCGGAGAAACGGCTGCAGTCCATCAAGGAGTTCACGGAGCTGGGCTCCGGCTTCAAGATTGCGATGCGCGACTTGGCCATTAGGGGAGCGGGCAATCTGCTTGGCGCGGAGCAGCACGGCTTTATCGCGTCGGTCGGCTTCGACATGTATTCGCAGATGCTGGCCGAGGAGATCGCGAAGCGTAAAGCGGAGATGACGGGCGAAGAAGTCAAGGTGCAGAAGGAAGTGGCGACCGCGATCGATATCAGCGTCGACGCTTATCTGCCGTCGGATTACATCTACGACAGCATCCAGAAGATCGAGATCTACAAGAAGGTCGCCTCGGTTAGTTCATTCGAGGAGTGCGACGATTTGATCGACGAGTTGGTCGACCGCTTCGGCGATCTGCCTCAGGCCGTCAGCAATCTGATGTCCGTAGCGCGCCTGAAAATATATGGCTCGATCTGCGGCATCGAGCTGATCAATCAGAAGGGCGACGACTTGATCTTTAGGCTGGCATCTCCGATCGGCGGCAAGATGGCGCGCAAGGCTGCAGACCAGCTTTGTCTCAAGCTGGAGAACCGGTTTCGGCAGAGCGCCGAGCAGGAGACGCCGCCGAGCATTACGCTGCGGGGCAAGGGGCTGAATATGGAGCAGAAGCTTCATTGGTCCGAGAAGTTCTTTGAGGGGTACAAGGATATCATCGCGCCGAAGGAAGTATTGCAGAATGCGACGTCATAGGTGTAAATTCGCTTTTGTTGTCCCTTTTCTGCTACAATACTCGTATTGCAAGGTTCATAACGCGAAAGGCGAAAGGGGATTCAACATGTTGCAAAGTTCACGCAAGTCGGCATGGCGCAGAAGCGCGCTGCTTACGGTTGCGGCGGTGCTTGTCATGACGATGCTAGCGGCATGCGGCGGCGGCAATAAGGGCGAGCATACCTTGGAGTTTAAGGGCGTAAGCGAGGGAGAAGTTGTCGCTACGTACAAGGATGGCAAGGTCACGCAAGCGGAGCTCGACAAATATTTGGCGATCTTTGGCGTAACGCAGCCATCGTACGAGCAAATTATCACCATCCCGCAATTTCAGGAAATGATTCTCGAGCAATACGTTTCTTATAAGGTGCTTGCTGGCCAAGCCTCGGAAGAGTCCTTGAAGAAGGCTCGCGAGGACGTGGACGCGCAGCTGAAAGAATATAAGGAATATCTGAAGACGGACACGGCGCTCGAGGCGAAGGTTAAGGAGAAGAAAATCTCCGATGACGACATGTCTACGTTCCTTATGCTGACTTCGGCAGTCGTGGCGCACGTCAATTCCCTTGTAACAGAGGATGATATCAAGAAGGCGTTCGAGACTGCGCAAGCGGACTATGCGGTATCGACCGTACGCCATATTCTTGTGGCGACGACGGAGCAGAATCAAGAAACGGGCGAGACCAAAGAGGTTCGCAAGGATGAAGAAGCGCTGGCTCGCGCCAATGAAGTAAAGGCGAAGCTGGATGCCGGCGGCTCATGGGACGAGCTGGCGAAAACATACTCCGACGATCCGGGCTCCAAGGATAAGGGCGGACTGTACGAAGCGGCGGAAGGCGGCAAGTGGGTACCTCCGTTTAAGCAAGCCGTATTCGAGCAGGAGATCGGCAAGATCGGCGAGCCTGTAAAATCCGACTTCGGCTATCATGTCATTGTCGTCGAAAAACGCGACGTCAAGACCTACGATCAGCTGACAGAAGAGCAGAAGGAACAAGTAAAGAGCACGGCGGCTTACACGTACATGGAGAAATTCATGACCGACGAGATGCCGAAGCAAGAGCTGAAGATCACTCTGCCTGAACCTGAGCCGACGGAAGGCGCAGAAGAGGGTGCCGAGGGAACTGAAGGCGCGGAAGGCGCTGAGGATGGCGAAGTGTCCGCGTCTCCATCTCCATCTCCATCTCCTTCGGCGACGGACAGCAAGTAACGCCCGCGGGTTAGAGTTGCTATATCTCAATCCTTCAGGCTATCGAGTGCCATAGAAGCTATAGTGCAAAGATGCGCAACGGAGTATCAAATCAGCCTGCATGACAAGAATCCCAGTCGACCAATGTGTCGGCTGGGATTTTTGTGTTGATCATTTTGCCATACTTACTCTTGCTCGGAATGACGAAACGAGAGTATCTATAGAAGGACGCTGCAGTCATTGCAAGTCATGAAGAGAATAAAGGGAAAAATGCCCTCTAATATCGCCTCTAAACCGGATTTTGTGGCTTTAAAGGGAAATCCTCCCTCTAATCTCCATCCAATTGACGTCTGTCCTCTATTCCACTTGATTTAGAGGGGGAATTTCCCTCTAACACTTCGAAAAACCGAAAGGGCAGTCAACTAAAGGGAGCTTTTCCCCTTATTTACAACATAAGCATTAAAAGTTTCCGAGCTTGCCTTAGAATTTCTTATTGGCGCTAAAACCTACCACATGTTTCCGAAACTGCTTTGCTTTGCAAAGCTGGAGGTCGCTCATCTTCAGACCTGCGACGTTATTCGTGAGAAATCCAGGCAAACCGCGGGCTTTTGCCCATCATAAGGGCTGTCAGTTCCATTAGATTTGCGAAGTGCTGCTTTT
>NZ_MXQD01000045.1:0-81950 GCF_002165585.1 Paenibacillus sp. MY03
AGACCTGCGACGTTATTCGTGAGAAATCCAGGCAAACCGCGGGCTTTTGCCCATCATAAGGGCTGTCAGTTCCATTAGATTTGCGAAGTGCTGCTTTTTGCCGAAATAACGCCTTCCATTTCCATTACAGTTGCTCCCGTTCATTTCTTGCCGGACACTTGCTTTGTTATCGTTTGAGGTAAGCGGCAGGTCGAGGCAGGCGTTGTCACAGATCGTTTCGATTCGCTGTGATTGTGATCACAGGTTGGGGGAGGCATGGCATCTATACTTGAAATACAGGAAACATCCTTGCGCTACGCATTCTCTGTATTTCCCGAAATGAAACGCGTCGCCAGTGTAGCGACAACCGTTTCACCTTGGAAAAGGCAATACGAACCGACCAGACCATACAGAATGAGATTCAATCCTATATCCATAATGGAGGAGATTATGATGCTGAATCAACAAACCATTGCGGTCATTCAATCGACGGTGCCCGTCCTGAAGGAATACGGAACGGCGATTACGGGGCGATTCTACGAGCGAATGTTCGAAGCACATCCCGAGCTGTTGAACCTGTTCAATCACGCTAATCAGAAGCAGGGACGTCAGCGGGAAGCGCTGGCCAATGCCGTATACGCGGCGGCGCTGCATATCGATAAGCTGGAACAGATCCTGCCTGCCGTTCGGCACATCGCGCAGAAGCATCGCAGTCTGGGTGTCAAACCGGAGCAATATCCCATTGTAGGCCGGCATCTGCTGGCAGCCATCAAGGAGGTATTGGGAGATGCGGCGACGGATGAAATTCTCGAGGCCTGGGCTGATGCTTATGGCGTCATAGCCGATGTCTTCATCAGCGTGGAGCAGTCGATGTACGAACAGGCTGAGAGCCAGCCGGGCGGCTGGGAAGGATTCCGGCCCTTCGTTGTCGACAAGAAGATCGTCGAAAGCGATGTAATCACTTCGTTCTACCTGCTGCCTCGGGATGGAGGCGACATCGCTTTATTCGAGCCGGGACAATACGTCAGCGTAAAGATCGACCTGGAGGGCGACGAACATACCCATCTGCGTCAGTACAGCTTGTCTGATGCTCCTGGCAAGCCGTATTACAGGATTTCCGTAAAGCGGGAAGGAAGCCTTGCGGGCAAGCCGTCGGGCAAGGTGTCGGGCAATCTGCATGATCGTGTTGCGGAGGGAGACGTATTGTGGTTGTCGGCGCCGGCGGGCGAGTTCAAGCTGGAGATCGAAGGAGAAACGCCCGTTATGCTGCTGAGCGGCGGCGTAGGGCTGACTCCGATGGTTAGCATGGCGAATACGCTGGCTGAGCGCCAGCCGAATCGCAGGGCGGCATTCGTGCATGCCGCGCTGAACGGCAACACGCATGCGATGCGGGATGCCATGCTTCAACTGCAGGAGAAAAGCCCGGGGCTGTCCGTGCATTACTGCTACGCGGAGCCGACGCCTGAGGATCGGGAGCTGGAGCGTTACGACAAAGAAGGAGTCATTGACGCCAGCTGGCTGAAGACGCTGTTGCCTGATCCCGATGCCGTCGTCTATCTGTGCGGTCCCGTGCCGTTTATGAAGGCTATGTTCGCGGCGTTGCAGTCGATCGGCGTAGCAGAGTCGCGGATCCACTACGAATTTTTTGGACCGGCGGGAAGTTTGGCGCAAGAAGAATTACTTGCTCCCGCCGGATCGAAGTAGCCGATTGACGGTCTCTCGGCGAAGTCCGATCAATTGCCCGATTTCGTCCTGCGTTAATAGCTCGGAGATCGGAATGGGGCCTGCGAAGCTCGCGAGCCACTCCTGCAGCTTGCGCAGCTTCTCAGCCGGCGAAGTTCTCGTCAACTGGTCGATGCGCTGCTGCATGAGGCGGAGCCGGCTCTGAAGCAGCAACGCAATCTCAAGCGCCTTCTCGGGATGCGCGGCCAGATCGTCGTACCACTCCCTGGATGGAATCGTCTCGAGCTCGCTCGTCATCAGTGCGATAGCCGTACCATGGTAGGGCTGCTCGGATACGAGCGAGTGATGAGGAATCACTTCTCCTGCCACAATTAAATTAACGACAATCATATGGCCGTCCTCGTGAACGCGGACGATCTTAAGCAGCCCGCTCTTGAGTCTAAAGAGCGGGCCGTTGTCGCCTTGTCGGAACACGGTCTCTCCCTTATGAACAATCATGCCCTCTCCCCCTTCTTCTGAATGTTTGCCTTCCCTGAGTTACCACATTCCAGTCTTAGCTTATTGTAGATGTCGACTCGGGACTAATCAACCACTAATTCCGATCAGCAGTGTTGACTGTATTTGTAAAAAGTGATATCATAAAAATATCAAAAAGATATAGAGGTGAAGGCGATGAGGGAGAAAAAGGGATTTTGCGTAAGCGGGTATTTGGCACTCTTGTTGGCTTTGGTCGCGGCAGCGGGCGGTGGGTGGCTATTTGTAACGGAGTTGATGAAGGACACATCATCGTACGGGCTTGTCGCAGTCGGAGCAATTCTGATTGTGCTTGCACTCGTGGGACTATCCTCGCTGGTCATCGTTCAGCCGAATGAGGCCAAAGTCATTACCTTCTTCGGCACCTATGTCGGAACTGTCGTGGAGAGCGGGCTGTGGATGGTGCTGCCGCTGTCGACGAAATCGACCATATCGTTGAAAGTACGGAATTTCAACAGCCAGAAGCTCAAGGTTAACGATGCGGAAGGCAATCCGGTCGAGATCGGCGCCGTCATTGTTTTCCGAGTAGTGGATACGGCCAAAGCGTCGTTCGATGTCGACCAATACGAAAGATTCGTGGAAATTCAGAGCGAGACGGCCATTAGACATATTGCTGCGCAATATCCTTACGATACGTTCGAGGATGCAAGTACGGTGTCGCTTCGCGGCAATGCGGACGAGGTGGCAGCCGAGCTTTTACGGGAGCTGCAAGAAAGACTGGATGTAGCAGGTGTACAGCTTCGCGAGACCCGCATCACTCATCTGGCCTACGCGCCGGAGATCGCCAGCGCGATGCTGCAGAGGCAGCAAGCCATCGCCATCGTGGCAGCGCGCCAGAAGATCGTCGAAGGCGCTGTCGGCATGGTCGACGCGGCTCTTCGGCAGCTTGAGGATAACGGCATCGTGCTGGATGACGAGCGGCGCGCGGCGATGATCAATAATTTGATGGTGTCCATCGTATCCGACCGGGCGGCCCAGCCGGTTATTAATACGGGATCGCTGTATAGCTGAGGATCGCAAGGATGGCTAAGGAGAAGAAGGCGTTTCCCCTGCGATTGGATCCGGAGATTCATCGCGCGCTGGAGCAATGGGCCGCGGACGAGTTTCGCAGCGTAAACGGGCATATTGAATTTCTGCTCAGGGAAGCGTTGGCTAAGGCGGGTAGGTTAAAGTTGCCGGGCCGTGATACGAATAAGTAGGAAGTTCGACACAGGCGGATAGGACGACTCGCAGCTCAAGCGGCTGCGAATCGATCTATCTGCTTTTTTGTGTGATGTTCGTGTTATATATTCTCTTGGGATCAGATGGGGCTTGGAAGACGATATCATCTTGAATCCTCCGAACGATTATCGAATTCAATTATGTGAGTTAATCTTACATAATATTGATCGACACGTGTCTATAATTAGCAATTTGAACGCAATTATAATATTTATGGAAAATTTAATGTAAACTATGTTGACACAACTTAAACCACCCCACTATAATTGAGCACAGGAGCGAACATTGGGAAGCTATTCCAGTCAATCGTTCGGAAAAGAGAGACAAATACTTAGGAAATGGGGAGTGGAGAGATGAGAAAAGGCTTGTTTTACCAATTTGCTTTCCTGATTGTGGCGGTTAGTATGGTGCTGGCGGGATGCGGGGCGAATAATGAACCAGCTTCATCGGGCACGAACGCACCTCAGGAGTCAAGCGCATCAGGGGGTTCTGACAACGGTGAAATCAAGGTAGGCATTCTTCATTCTCAGAGCGGCACTATGGCGATAAGCGAGACCTCGGTCATCGACGCTGAGATGATGGCCATCGAAGAAATTAATGCAGCAGGCGGGGTACTGGGCAAAAAAATCGTTCCGGTGCTTGAGGACGGCGCTTCCGATTGGCCGACCTTCGCAGAGAAGGCACGCAAGCTAATCTCCGAAGATAAAGTCGCGACGGTATTCGGCGGTTGGACATCCGCGAGCCGCAAAGCGATGCTTCCGGTATTCGAAGAGTTGAACGGCTTGCTCTGGTACCCTGTTCAGTATGAGGGACTGGAAGCTTCTCCGAACATCTTCTATACGGGAGCGACAACGAACCAGCAGATCGTTCCGTCGGTGACGTGGCTTCTGGAAAACCGGGGCAAGAAGGTGTACCTGCTGGGCTCCGACTACGTATTCCCGCGTACGGCGAACCTGATTATCAAGGAACAGCTCAAAGCAGAAGGCGGCGAGTTGGCGGGCGAAGAGTACACGCCGCTTGGCCATACAGACTACAGTACCATTATCAGCAAAATCAAGGCGGCCGATCCGGACATCGTATACAACACATTGAACGGGGACAGCAATGTAGCATTCTTCAAGCAGCTTAAGGACGCCGGCATTACCGCCGAGGATATGACGACATTGTCGGTATCGGTGGCGGAGGAAGAAATCCGCGGGATCGGGGTAGACGTGCTCGCAGGTCACTTGGCGGCATGGAACTACTACCAGACGACAGATACGCCGACCAACGCGAAGTTCGTGGAGAGCTACAAGGCGAAGTATGGCGCGGATCGCGTAACGGCGGACCCGATCGAAGCGGGTTACACGGCGGTATACCTCTGGGCCGCGGCGGTCGAGAAAGCGGGTTCGACGGATGTTGCAGCCGTTAAGGAAGCAGCCAAGGAGCTGGAGTGGGACGCTCCGAGCGGTAAAGTGAAGATCGACGGGGAGACGCAGCATATCTACAAAACGGTCCGAATCGGAGAGGTGCAAGCAGACGGGCAATTCAAGGAATTGTGGAATTCGGGAGAGGCCGTCAAGCCGGATCCATTTTTGAAGGGCTACGAATGGGCCGCAAGCATTCAGCAGTAAGGCGTTGCTGCAAGGGCCGAATAACATGACGCCGGGATAAAGAAGCGGCTTGGGGGGCAGGAGAGGAAGTGTTCGAGCGAAGCAATATCGAATGCTTCCTCTTCCTGCATCATGCCAGCTAAGGCCGCCGGGGGAGCGATGGGATGGAACTCTTCATATTGCAATTGTTCAACGGACTTAGCATAAGCTCGATTCTGCTGCTCGTGGCGCTTGGTCTCGCGATTACCTTCGGATTGATGAAGGTCATCAACATGGCGCACGGCGAGCTGATTATGATCGGGGCGTATGCCACGTATTTGACGCAAAATCTGTTTCTCGACTATATGCCGGCATCCATGTTCAATTGGTACTTCGTACTCGCGATTCCAGTAAGCTTTGCCATCGCATTCGCGATCGGGCTGGTGCTCGAGATGGGATTGATCAGGTTCCTGTACGGCCGTCCGCTCGACAGCTTGCTGGCGACATGGGGCGTGGGCCTCGTGCTGCAGCAGCTGGCGCGAACGATCTTCGGCGCTCCTAACGTCGCGGTCAAGAGCCCTGCTTGGCTGGACGGGGGGATGCAGATCCTTGGAGGAACGCTGCTGCCGTACAAACGGTTGTTCATCATCGCGCTTGTCATCGCTTGTCTCGTCGCGATGTATGTGTACATTTACCGCAGTCTTGAAGGCCGGCGCATGCGCGCCGTCATGCAGAACCGCGAGATGGCGGCTTGCCTTGGCGTGTCGACCAGAAGGGTGGACGCCATGACATTCGCGATCGGCTCCGGCATTGCGGGTATTGCGGGATGTGCCCTGACGCTTCTCGGACCTATCGGCCCGTCGCTCGGCACTTATTACATCGTGGACGCATTCATGGTTGTCGTACTGGGAGGCGTCGGCAAGCTGGTGGGTACGGTACTTGGGGCGACCGGCATCGGCATGTTTAACACCCTATTCGAATATTGGACGAATGCGTCGCTCGGCAAGGTGCTTGTATTCGTATGTATCGTCGCGTTCCTGCAATGGAAGCCGTCAGGGCTTGTGGCCATGCGGACTCGCTCGCTGGATTGATGACCGGTATACGAGCGTAACAAGGTGAACCGGCTTCGCCGTCCTTTGGCGGTGAAGTTTTCAAAAAGTTCGGGTTTCATGACCGGGAATAGGTGGAATGCGATATGCAGCTTACGCGTATAACGGGAAATCGATTATGGATATTGGGGGCTTACCTGGTTGCGGCCGCAGCTCTGTTTAGCGCTCCGCTCGTATTCAGCGACTTCAGGCTGAATCTGCTTGCGAAATTTTTGGCCTTCGCGATTGTTGCGCTGGGGCTTGATCTCATATGGGGTTATACCGGCATTCTCAGTTTAGGCCACGGCATCTTTTTCGGTCTCGGCGCCTATGCGATGGCTATGTACCTGAAGCTGGAGGCCAGCGGCGGCAAGCTGCCGGACTTCATGGGGTGGAGCGGGCTCAAGGAGCTGCCGCTTTTCTGGATGCCATTCGAGAATTTCGGCGCGGCGGTGGCGCTCGGCATTCTCGTACCCGCGCTTCTGGCGCTGGGACTCGGATACTTCACGTTCCGTAACCGGATTCGGGGCGTATACTTCACGATCCTGACGCAGGCGCTTGTCATTATTACGACGACGCTGCTCGTGGGTCAGCAGGCGTTCACTGGCGGAACGAACGGGGTGACGGGCTATTCGACGCTTCTCGGTTATTCGCTGGCGTCGCCGGAGACGAAACGGGTGCTCTACTGGGTAACGGTAGCAGTATTGATCGGCATTTTTATTTTATGCCGTTATTTGACGGGAAGCCGGTTCGGCAAGGTGCTTCGCGCCATCCGCGACGGCGAGAACCGAGTTCGGTTTATCGGATACAATCCGGCGGTGTATCAGATGGTTATTTTCACTGTATCGGCGGCTATCGCGGGGATCGCAGGCATGTTATTCGTGTTGCATGTCGGCATTATCTCCCCGTCCATGCTGGGCATTGTGCCCTCCATCGAGATGGTGCTGTGGGTCGCGATCGGCGGCAGAGGTACTTTGATCGGGGCGGCGCTCGGGGCCATTCTTATGAACTGGGCCAAGAGCGAATTCAGCACCGCATATCCCGAAGGCTGGTTGTTCTTTATGGGCGCCATGTTCGTTATCGCCGTTGTGTTTTTGCCGAAAGGCGTGGCGGGATTGTTCCAATGGAGGGGCAAGGATAGGAAGAAGTGGCTGCCGGCGCGGGCTCGCGGCTCCGGCGGGAAGCTGAGGACCGGAGAGAAGGAAGGCAGCGTGCCGCAAGGATAACAATCTGGGAGGGACCGGGAATGGCGAACAAGGGAGCGGCAATTCTGGAATGCGAGGGCGTGACGGTCGAATTCGACGGCTTCAAAGCCGTGCAAGGGATGAATTTACAGCTTCAGAAGGGCGAACTGAGGTTCCTTATCGGTCCGAATGGGGCGGGCAAAACGACGATGCTGGATGTCATCTGCGGCAAGGTAAGGCCGTCGGCAGGGAGCGTTACATTCGGCGGCAAGGTTGATATTACGCGAAAGCACGAGCATCAGATCGCGGAGCTTGGCATAGGCCGGAAGTTTCAGGCGCCATCCATCTTCAAAGACATGACGGTTATGGAAAATTTGGAGATTGCCATGAGGCAGAAGCGAAGCGTCATGGCGACGTTGTTCGCGCGAATGAACAGCGAGGATGAGGAGCGGCTGAATGGACAGCTGTCGATGATCGGACTCTCATCGAAGGGGTCATGGCGCGCGGGCGGTCTGTCGCACGGCGAGAAGCAATGGCTGGAGATCGGCATGATGCTGATGCAGGAGCCGGAGGTGCTGCTGCTCGACGAGCCGGTGGCCGGCATGACCGACAAGGAGACCGATAAGACGGGGGAGCTGCTGCACGAGATTGCGCGAGCGCGCTCCGTCGTCGTAGTCGAACACGATATGGAGTTTGTCCGCAATTTTGCCAGCAAGGTGACGGTCATGCACGAGGGCAAACTCCTGAAGGAAGGTTCCATGGAGGAAGTGCAAGGCGATGACCGCGTGGCGGAAGTATACCTGGGCAGGAGGCGCGAAGAGCATGCTAGCCGTTCAACAGCTTGAGTCGGGTTATGGAGAAAGCGTCATCCTGAGGAATGTCTCGCTGCGTGTCAAGCCAGGTCAGGTCGTCTGCCTGATGGGGCGCAACGGGGTCGGCAAGACAACGCTGATGAAGAGCATCATGGGATTGCTTAAGGCTCGCGGGGGCGGGGTCAGCTATAAAGGCGTAGACTTGACGAAGAAGGCGCCGGGCGTCCGGGCGAAGAGCGGGATTGGTTATGTGCCGCAGGGGCGGGAGATTTTTGGGCAGTTGTCGGTGTACGAGAATCTGCTGCTGGGACTGGAGGCTTCACGGTCGAAGGAAAAGGTTATTCCGCCCGAGGCAATCGAGAAGTTCCCGGTGCTGCCGACGATGTACGAGCGGCACGGCGGCGATCTGAGCGGCGGGCAGCAGCAACAGCTGGCGTTCGCGCGCGCCTTGGCTTCAAAGCCGGAGGTGCTGCTGCTCGATGAGCCATGCGAGGGCATACAGCCTTCCATCGTCGACGATATCCGAGACGTCATCCGTGCCATCAAGGAGGAGGGCCATACAGCCATACTGCTGGTGGAGCAGAGTCTGGACTTCGTAAAGAGCGTCGGCGATTATTTTTACGTGCTGGATAAAGGCGCAATCGCATGGGAAGGCGATCTGGCGGGGCTGGACGATGATGTGATTCGCCAATATTTGACGGTGTGAGTCAATTACCAGCCACTTTCTTGGGTAAATAGGATGAAGATATTGCAAGAGCCTGATCCTGTAAAGGGTCGGGCTCTTCGGGTATCTGCGGTATGGTGCCGTTGAATTGGATTGGCAGGGGGAGGCTGGAGACGTGCATAAGAATTTGGGAGCAGTTGAATACTATGGTCAGATTCAAAATATTACGATGAAGGGTACTCCCTTCTAAAAGGTAGCTGGATCGGTGGAGCGAACCCATCACGGCGCAATAATTTTCCAGCAAAGACTGGCATCCAGTGTATTCAAAATCTTCTAGTGAAAGCGGGGCAACAAGAAATGAAAGCAACTGGAATTGTACGACGCATCGATGATCTTGGTCGTGTGGTGATTCCGAAGGAAATCCGCCGTACGCTGCGTATCCGCGAAGGCGATCCGCTCGAAATCTTCGTGGATCGCGACGGAGAGGTCATCCTGAAAAAATATTCCCCGATCGGGGAGCTTGGCGACTTCGCCAAGGAATATGCGGAATCGCTGTACGAAAGCACGGGCCATGTCACGCTGATCTCCGACCGGGATACGATCATTACTGTAGCCGGCGCATCCAAGAAGGAGCTTCTGGACAAGCCGATCGGCTCCGCGCTCGAATCGTGCATGGACAATCGCAAGACGATGACGGAGGCGAACGGCGGCAATTACGAGATCGTAAAGGACGTGCAGGATACGTACACCTCCTTCGTCATTGCTCCGATTATCGCCGGGGGCGACCCGATCGGCTCGGTTGTACTCCTCAGCAAGGACGAGTCCGTAAAGATGGCGCAGATGGAGACGAAGATGGCGGAGACGGCCGCGGGCTTCCTTGCGAAGCAGATGGAGCAGTAGAGGGCTATTTAGGTCGTAGGACGGCACGCGAAATAGGCGTAGGACTGAAAAAAAGGTTTCCCGGGATTCGGGGCGCGTTAGTCGCCGGCGCGGGGAGCCTTTTTCCCGTTCCTGTTTCCCCCTGGACGGCTCGATGGGGTATAATCGAGTGCATATAGGGACAAGGCAAGGTGGGGCTAGTGATGAAGTGGAAAATCGTAACATGAGGGAGAGAGAGGGGAGCGGGAATTCGCCGCGACTATGGCGGCACGGAGTCGCGTTAATGGCGGGTGCGGCACTGTTGTCGAAGCTGATCGGCGCGCTGCAGAAAATTCCGCTTCAGAACATGGCGGGTGATCGCGTATTCGGCATGTACAACGCGGTGTACCCGTTCTATCAAATGATAGCCGTGCTGGCCACGGCGGGTTTGCCGACTGCGGTATCGATCGTCATCGCAAGCCGCTTAGCTGACGAAGGAAGCGGATCGGCTGTCGGCGCCTCCGGTACGCGCAGCGCGCTGATGGCCGCTTTGCTGCTGTTAGGGGCCACGGGGACGGTTACGGCTGTGCTCATGTGGACGACAGCGGGTCAGACGGCTGCGTGGCTTGGGGACGAAGCGGTGGCTCCGGCTATTCGGGCGCTTGCCCTGTCTCTGCTGGTAGCGCCGCTCGCCGCCGCCTTGCGCGGTTACATGCAGGGCATGCAGCGAATGGGGATATCCGCCGCGTCGCAACTGGCCGAGCAACTGGTACGGGTCGCCGTGATGTTGCTTGTTCTCGGCGCCGGCCTTGCGGCCGGTTGGAGAGACAGCACGATCGCTGCCGGCGTCATGTTCGGCGGTGCGGTGGGTGCGGCTGTTTCCTTGCTCCTGTTGGTGCTGGGCTCCCGGACGATGACGGGCAAGCGTGAAGCGGGAGCCGGCTCGGGCGTTATGAGCAAGCGCAAGCTGTTTGGCGAGATGAAGGAGCTTGTCGCGCTGGCGCTGCCAGCGGCGCTAGCCGCGCTTGTCGTGCCGGCGGTAGCGGCAGTGGATAGTTTCACGGTGCCGGCGCTGCTGCGAGCGGAAGGACGCGCGCCGGCTGAGGCGATGAGCCTGTTCGGCATCTACGGCCGAGGCCAACCGCTCGTGCAGCTGATTGTCATGGCCGCAGGTGCTGGAGCCGCGGCTATGGTGCCGGGCCTGGTACGAGCTCGCGCCGAGGTGCGGCGTCGGCGTGGTGGAAGCGGGCTTGGCAGGGATGAGGCGAAGCATAAATTCGAGAGCGGAAGAGCTTCGAGGAAGGCGCGGAGGACAAGCGGGGAAGCCGATGGCGGGTTTATCATCGATGGAGCGAAGTCTGCAGGATTGAGAAGGACGCAAGATCAAAACGCGAAAACAGGCGGAAATAAGCGTTCAGGCGGGGCCGTGATTGAGGCTGATAATAACGGGGACGATGGGGCGGCGGAGATGCTTGGTCTGCGATTGACGTTGCTGCTGCGGCTGGCCTGGCTCCTCGGAGGCGCGGCCACTATCGGGCTCGTACTGTTAGCCGAGCCTATTAACGTGATGCTGTACAAGGACGCCAGCGGCACAACCGCGCTGGCGCTCATCGGATTTACCGCGCTCGCCGGCTGCGTCAGCGCGGTCGTCGCTCCCGCGCTGCAAGCGCTCGGCGCAGCGCGAATCCCGGCGCTGCTGCTGCTCCTCGCAGCGCTGCTCAAGGGCGCGCTCAACGCCGCTCTCGTCCCCTCCCTCGGCATCGAGGGAGCGGCGCTCTCCGGCGTTGTCGCGCTAAGCGCCGCCGCCATGCTGGGCGCGGCGGCACTGCATCATGCGGCTGCGCGGCTGCGCCTGCCGCATGGCACCGCTCCGGCGGCTGGCGGCTGGCGCCCCGCCGCCGCAGGCGTCTTCGCGCTCGCGGTCATGGCCGCGGCGCTATGGCTGTGCGAGCGCGCCCTTGGCGGCGGCGCGCTCGAAGGGCTGCCGCCAAGGGCGGCGGCAGCCGTGCTGGCGCTGACGGGCGTTGCCGTCGGCGCAGCGGCGTTCGGCGCCGCCATGCTGCGCGGCGGCGCCATCGGCGCGCGCGAATGGCGCGCGCTGCCGGGCGGCGAGGAGCTGGCCGACCGATTGCGGCGGCGGGGGCTCATCCCGCCCAAGTAACCCTTGAAGGAGGAATAAACAATGTCTCAAGCCATCATAGAAATTATCGGTCTTGGCGCCGGGGATCCCGATGCGCTGACGCTTGGCGTATGGAAAAAGCTGCAATCGGCCAATCGCCTGTTCGTGCGAACGGAGCGTCATCCCGTTATGTCGCTGCTGAACGAGAATGGCATAACCTATACGACATTCGACTCCCTGTATGAGCAGTACGAATCGTTTCCCGAAGTGTACGAAGGGATTGCCGGGATATTGCTGGAAGAGGCCCGGAAATCGAAGCCGGCCGATGAAGCTAATGCGAGCAATCCGACATCGGAGCTGACTGCCGAAACGATCTCGGCTACAGCCGGAACGGGCTCCGCTGCCTCGCCGCCCGTCGTTCCTTCCATCGTCTACGCCGTTCCGGGTCACCCCATGGTTGCCGAACGAACGGTCCAGCTGCTTAGGGAGCGCTGCGCCGAAGCCGGCATCGAGCTTCGGATTACCGGGGGCGAGAGCTTCCTGGATGCCGCGTTCATCAGCCTTGGCATCGACCCTATCGAGGGCTTTGCCCTGCTCGATGCGGCGGAGCTTCAACCTTCTTTGCTTCAGCCGCAGCTTCATACGCTTATCGGGCAGGTCTATGACGAATTTACGGCATCTGACGTCAAGCTGGCGCTTATGGAACGTTATCCCGACGATCATGAAGTCATCATCGGCCATGCGCTTGGCGTGCAAGGCGAAGAGCGAATGATTCGCGTCCCTCTCTACGAGCTGGATCGCGACCAGGAATACGGCAATTTATCGCTTGTTTATGTACCGCGCTCCGACGACCCTTCGCTTCGGAACCGTACGTTCGAACGGCTGCACGAGATTGTTGCCATTCTTCGCAGCCCCGAAGGCTGTCCGTGGGATCGCGAGCAGACGCATCAGTCCATCCGCAAGAACTTCATCGAGGAGCTGTACGAAGCATTGGAGGCGATCGACAATGACGATCCCGACGGCATGCAGGAGGAATTCGGCGATATTATCCTGCAAGTGATGCTTCACAGCCAGATGGAGGAAGAGACAGGAATGTTCTCCGTCTATGACGTTATTCAGACGCTGAACGAGAAGCTGATCTTCCGCCATCCGCATGTCTTCGGCGATCAAAGCGCAGGAGATGCAGGCGAAGCGCTCGTCAATTGGGAGGCTATGAAGGCCGAGGAGAAGAAGCGCAAGGGCACGGAGCGCAAGTCGCAGCTGGACGGCATTCCGCCGGATTTGCCGGCTCTGATGAAGGCTTACAAGATTCAGAAGAAGGCTGCGAAGGTCGGCTTCGACTGGGACGAGCTGGAGCCGATGCTCGCGAAGATCGAAGAGGAGCTTAAGGAGCTTCGCGAGGCGATCGCGACGGGCGATCGGGAGGAGCAGGCTGCCGAGCTTGGAGATCTGTTGTTCGCCGTCGTGAACGCTTCTAGGTTCATCGAGGCAGACCCGGAAGAAGCGCTCTCTCGCACGAATCGAAAGTTTCGTAGTAGATTCGAATATATTGAAGAGCAGCTTCGTATAAACGGCAAAACTTTTGACCAGACTGATTTACTAGAGATGGATCGTTGGTGGGAGGAAGCAAAGCGGCAAAAATAACCCGCGTCTGGCAGACTTTCGCCACAATTCGCCCCTTTTCTGCACTATTCCCAAAAAAATTTGCTGTAAGCAGCAGGATTTCTGCTACTTGAGAAGAATATGTATTCTTCGTGAGAGCAGATTTTGCCAAAGGGCATCGCCGCCTATGTGCGGCATCGCCACAAAAATATGGATAACCTTTAGGAGGAAACTATGATGAACAAAACAGACCTGATCAACAACATTGCTGAGAAAAGCGGCCTGACTAAACGTGATGTAGAAGCGGTATTGAACGGCTTCCTGGGCGAAGTAACTGACGCTCTGGCTGGCGGCGACAAAGTGCAACTGATCGGCTTCGGTACTTTCGAAACTCGCAAACGTTCCGGCCGCGTAGGCCGCAACCCGCAAACGGGCAAAGAAATTACAATCCCGGAATCCAAAGTTCCTGCATTTAAAGCAGGCAACAAGCTGAAAGAAGCGATCAAGTAATTCATGCGTCTCGATAAATTTCTCAAGGTGTCCAGATTAATCAAGCGCCGCACCGTCGCGAAGGATGTATCCGAGCAAGGGCGCGTTTGGATTAACGGCCGCGAGGCGAAGGCTAGCAGCGCTGTAAAGGTTGGCGACGAACTTCAGATCCAGTATGGACAAAAGATCGTCACGGTGCGCGTCGAGCGCCTCATGGAGACAACTCGCAAGGAAGAAGCCGGCGAGATGTACACCCTGGTGAAAGAAGAGCAGCGACCCCGCGAGAGCGAGCTCGAGTGGGAGAAGCCTTAAGTACGAAGCAGTCCCGCCTCTCCGAGAGGCGGTCGCTTCATGCTCAGGCAACAAGAACCGCCTACGACCGGATGACCGGAGCTGGGCGGTTCTTGCTGTATAGACGGAAGTGGAGGTTGCCCGAGCTTAGCGCCTTAGCACTTTAGCCGCCGCGTAGCACCTTAGCATCTTATTGCCGTAGCACCCTGGCTCTTTAGTGCCTTAGTGATTAGATGGAAAACCTCCCTTTATTCTAGACTATGGATGTCCATGGGGGCTAATAAGAGGAAATCCTCCATCTAATCAACAGATTAAATGGAACAAAACCGGTATCTGACCCTATTAGAGGGCGATTATCCCACTATATTGTCGTCCAACAGGCGAATGCCGATAATTAGAGGGCGATTTTCCCTCTAAATTCCAAACCGGAGCCCGACCTCTTGCCGCTAGGAGCGTTACACGCCATCCAGCGTGCCCCGAACCTCTCGCCGCCAGCAGCGTTACACGCCAATCCAGCGTGCCCCGACCTCTCGCCGCCAGCAGCGTCACACGCCAATCCAGCATGCCCCGACCTCTTGCCGCCAGCAGTGTCGCCGCCAATCCATCGTGCCCCGACCTACGCCGCCAGCAGCGTCACACGCCAATCCATCGCCAGTGCGACGTTAAGCCATGCGGAGGTCACGACTCTCTCAGGCTTTTGTTCTAAACCTTGTCCGTCTCTCATAAAGTAATAGTGAATATGATTGCGAAGCGGGGGAGAGCGGTATGGTGGAGCAGGGGAAGGGACACAAGACGCAGGATGTAAAGCTGATCAGCCGGAAGGTGCTGGAGCTGACGGGCGTAAAGAACGTGGAGAGTTTCGACAGCGAAGAATTTCTGCTTGATACGGAGCTGGGATTTCTAACGGTGGCTGGTCAGAACTTGCATATGAAGCATCTCAGCCTGGAGCAAGGCCTGGTCGCCATTGAAGGGCATGTAAATTCGCTCGCCTATCTTGACGGTGCGACAGCCGCGAAGTCCAAAGGGTTGTTCGGGAAGCTGTTCAAGTGACGCTTAGCGTACAATGGATGACGATGGCGGTCATGCTGCTGTCGGGACTCGGCATGGGTGCGGTGTTCGATGGCTACCGCGTTGTGTCGAACGAGCTGAAATTCCCCAAGTGGTGGCTGCCGGCGCTCGACGTCCTGTATTGGATCGCATCCGCGGTCGTCGTGTTCCGAATGCTGTACGCCAGCAACAACGGCGAGGTGCGGGCGTACGTATTTCTTGGACTGGCTGTCGGCGTCATCCTCCATTATTGGCTGTTCAGTAAGGCAGTTATCGTCATTGTAAAGTGGATTATTGCGGCCATTCGAGCTTGTATTCGCTTTGTTCTGAAAATTTTTGAGATTTTTATCGTAAAACCGATTCAATTGCTCTACAAGGTGGTTATAGTTTTAATAGGATTTGGGTCTGCGCTCACTATTTTCACTCTAAAGATTGTGATACAATTGGTTCGTCCAATCGGGCTGCTGCTTGTTTGGATGACGAAACCGATCTGGCGTCCGCTGGGAAGATGGCTGAAGCCCTACTGGGACAAGCTGAAGCCCGGAGAGCGGATCGGGAAGCTGGCGGTACTCCTTCGGAGCCGCTGGACATCATGGTTCAAGAAGGGAGATCGCTAATGGCAACTGCAACTGCAACGGCGAAGAAGCCGGCCGGTACAGCCGCGGCTAAACGCAGATACAAGCTTTGGATGACGTTTATCCTTTTGTTTATGGGCTGGGCAGGCTATACTTTGTTCGGACAGCTGCAGCAGCAGAAGGCGACTCATGACAAGCTGACGTCGATCCAGACTCAGATCGAGGCGGCGAAGGCGAACAACGATGAACTGAAGCGTCAGGTGGAGCGCCTGAACGATCCTGAATATATATCTCAGCTTGCCACCAAGGAGCAAGGAATGGTGAAGCAGGGCGAGAAGCAAATTTTCCGTGATTAATCCGCCACATATTAGGCACCGTATGGGGTGAACGTCTGTTGACCTTACTTCTTCCATTCGGGTATAATCACGATAGAAGCCAATTCCTATCGGAAGCGATAGGACAGGGACTCACTAAACTTTTGAGAGAGGAACATTTTATTTTATGGCAATTGAAGTGGGCGCCAAGTTAGAAGGGAAAGTGACGGGCATCACGCATTTCGGGGCATTTGTCGACTTATCGGGAGGTGTCACAGGCCTTGTTCACATCTCGGAGATTGCCGATAACTACGTCAAGGACGTGAAGGATCATCTTAAGATCGACGATGTCGTCAAGGTCAAAGTGATCAACGTGGACAAAGACGGAAAGATCGGACTATCCATTAAGCAAGCCATTGATCGGCCGGAAGGTCAACCTGCTCCGCAGCGCGAGCGTTCGGGCGGCGGCCCTGGAGGAGACCGCTTTGGCGGCGGCGGTGGCGGTGGAGGTCGTGGCCCAGGCGGCGGCGGACGTCCCTTCAACAAACAATCTTCTGGCAGACCGTCCTACGGTAAACCGTCATTCGAAGATAAAATGTCCCGATTCTTAAAGGATAGCGAAGAACGTATCTCTTCCCTTAAGAAGAATACGGAAGGCAAACGCGGCGGACGCGGAGCCAAGCGCATCTAATTCCTATACACTCACATGCCTGTCGGCATACTCCAATAAAGCAGAACCCTAGGAGCCCCATTGGGCTGCTCAGACTATCGAGAAAGTCTCGATAGTCTTTCTTTTTGTTCGTTCGCAACAGGAAAGCCAGAAGGTATCATCTACCTGAATCACCACTTCTATAGGCAGTCATTTGGCGAAAGCCTTCCGTAAGGACTCTGAAGAACGTCTGAATTTATCTTCTTTGAAGCATATTCCAAATGGAGATACACCAAAGCAAGCCAGCCTGCTGTTGCCCCAATAGGGTAAAATGCTGGCTGTTGGCAGTAACGGCGCGATGAAGGCCGATACCCCCAAGTATATCCGTATCCGGACCCGGAGCAAACCCGGTTGTGTCCCACAGTTCGTGAATGGCTGCGCGAATCCATCCCTCTTCAAGAGGTTTCGAATAAACCTCCGGATGCAAGGTTGATTTGGCCGGCATCCAGAGGAAAGAATGACCCCATTGCCGTTCCAGTTCGGCTTTAATCGCAATCAATCTGCTTCTATAGACATCTGTTGGTGTAGCTTCAATAACATCCGATTCTCCCTGTTGCCAGAGCAACGCCCTGAAGTCGCCCACGGATTGCCCTGCATGGAGAAGTTGATGATATAATCGTTCGCCCGGCATCCACTGCCGGGATGATGTAGCGCTGACTGCGACATTCGCCATTCCGATTGGAACCCGGATCAAAGGAAGCAGATGATTCATCGCCGCCGGCCAAATCGTCCCCTTGAGTCTTGTATCGTTGATATCGCTAATTCTAACGCCAGGTTGCGGATCATGGGCTATTCTCCATTCCCCGGCGATGGAAGCATAACTGCTGACTCTCCCCTCGGGATCTTGGATCTGAAGGTATTCATCATTGCAATTCTCGGCATACGATTGGCCCGCAATGATAAAAACCTCGCCTACGCCTATATGATCAACAGAAGATTCAATCATGATATCGCCCGATTTGTCGGTGAGGCGAAGCTCCAATCTATACCAGCCCCCGGCAGGAACAACCAACGTTGCATGAAACGTCTCAGCTCGCCATTCCACCTCAAGGTTAATCCAGTCAACCGCTTCTCCATAAGCATCATGCATAAGTACCGTTCTTGCTTCCAACTGTCCAATTTCCAAACAACCGGGAATACTGCCAGAAATGATTATACTGCCATATCCCGACTGTGGACCTCCTGGATGATTGGCATAAGCTTTCATCGGATCATATCCATATCTTTGAATAACCTGATAGGGTTTGGGTTGTTCGAGTGTCAATGAATAATCGCCGCTCGTAGTAGTTGTCATGTTCCAACTCCCTTCAATTGAACGCTGCTGAATCTTTGAGACGCTTCTTCTTATTGTGATATGAGTTTGGAGGAGAATGTTTTATACTGCTCATACTTCTCCCGATAAATGGCTGTTTGCCGCGAATCGGGAAAGAATTCATCTTTTATTCTGATCAATTGAGAGGCTGCGGCTTCATAAGAACTGTAAATCCCTATGGCCGTACCTGCCAGGATAGCCGCGCCTAACGTTCCGGCTTCTCCGACATGAAGCGTCTCTACTTTTCTTCCAAAAATATTTGCTTTGATCTGCATCCATAAAGCAGATTTTGAGCCTCCCCCGACCGCTCTCAAAGTGTTAACCTGCACACCTGCATCATTCAGACATTCGAGGTTGACCATCATTTCGTAATTGACGCCTTCAAGAAGGGCGCGATAGATCTGATCGGGTCGCGTCTCTAGTGACAAACCGTATATGGCGCCTCTGGAAGCCGGATTCATATAGGGGGTACCGGCGCCAGAAAAATGCGGGATGACAAGCAAATCGGTCGGACTTGCCGCAGCTGCTTCATTGAGCACATCGTATGCGCTAATTCCTCTTCGTTCCGCTTCGCTTGTCGCGGCTTGGCCAAAGCTGTTTTTGTACCATTGCAGCAGCGAACCGCCAGTGAAATTGAATGCATAGGCAAGATACATGCCATGTACCACATGCGGAGCGCAATTAAAGTTATGCCGTAACATGCGTTCGTTGATGATAGGGCGAGAAAAGGCAGGCGTGATGCACTCGACCGTACCAATTCCGTCCATAGCGAATCCATCCGAAATTATACCGGCCCCCAAGGCAGCACAAGCTTGATCATGTCCGCCAGTAACGACCGTCGTTCGGGCATCCAGTCCAAGCGATGCTGCAATTGATCCAGTTACTGTTCCGACGACGGTTCCCGATGGAGCCAGATTGGAGAGCAGCGCTGGATCGATGCCGGCTGCCTCCAGAATTGTCGGCTCCCACCTTTTATCGATGACATTCATAGCCATGGTTCGAGACGCAAGCGAATTGTCGATGACAGGCAATCCGGTAAGCTGATAGATGACAAAATCGCCAAACAACATAAACTTCCATGTGCGGTGGTATAAATCCGGCTGATTCTCCCGCAGCCACATGAGCTTGTTGACGGTGTACATAGGATGAATAGGCAGGCCGGTAAGCGTCATTACAGTATCCGCCCCCAGTCGTTCTGCAAGATCGGCGGACTGCTCAATCCCCCTGGGGTCCATATACAGGATGCTCTTGCCGAGAATCTCACCGTTTGGACCAACCGGAACGGCAGCTTCGCCGAAGGAGGAGATGGCTATTGCTTGAACCCAATCTCCGCGACTGCCATGGGTCACCTGTTGTATCACTTCCTTAACGGCCTGCCACACAAGATGGGGATCTAACTCATAATACCCGGCTTGTAGATGGTTGATCGAATAATCCCGATAAGCCATAGCGAGTACATGGCCTTCTTCATCAAACAACGTGCATTTGCTGCCGGACGTTCCAATATCCAATCCCATTAACGACATACTTAACCCCCCTTTTTTATTAAAGCGGTTTAAAAATATTAATAAAACAATTCGAATAAATTGTATCACACTCTTGATTATACGTCTTTAATGAAATATGATTTACCTAAAGCGCTTTAAATTAAAGGAGGACTTGGCTTTGCTTACGAGAAAACAAGTGCAGGAATTTCAGGATTATAGTTTTGATCTTTTGGCGCAACAAGGAATTGTCATTTCTCGGCAGGAGAAAGGCCAGATCGAAGTAGCGGACTTTGGCTTGAATCAATTCGAAACGACAGGCCTTGGGCTGCTGGTGTACGTCAACACGCCGCGTGTTTGCGCCAAGGAGCTCATCATGCTTCCTATGCAGACCTGTCCGGAGCATCGTCATCCCCGAATCGACGCATCCAACCCGGGCAAGGAGGAAACCTTTCGCTGCAGATGGGGGAAGGTCTTCTTATATGTATCTGGCGAACGCACGGAGAGTCCTCAGGCTGCACCGCCCAAGGATAGGGAGCAGTATTACACCGTTTGGCATGAAATCGAGTTGAACCCAGGAGAGCAGTATACGATTATGCCCAATGTTAAGCACTGGTTTCAAGCGGGCCCGCAAGGAGCAATCGTGACGGAGTTTTCCACGACGAGCTTGGATCAGTACGATGTGTTTACGGATCCCGATATATCCCGATTTACGACGATCATAGACTAGAAACGAGAGGTAGAATAACGATGCCGAGGACGCCGATGAGTGACATGTTGCGGGACGCCGCGAGCAAGGGGTATGCCGTTCCTTGCTTCAACGCGATCAATTTGGATATGGTTCGTGGTATTATTCAGGCAGCTGAAGAAGAATGCTCGCCCGTCATTATATGTCATGCGGAAATCCATTTTAAATATACTCCACTAGAGAAGATTGCCCCGATACTTGTAGCGGAAATGAATGCGGCCCGTGTTCCGGTTGCCGTTCTCCTCGATCACGGGAAGAGCTTTGACGCCGTGTTGAAGGCGATGCAGTTGGGATTCAATGCCGTCATGTTTGATGGTTCGGAATATGGATACGAAGAAAATGTGAGTAAAACTGCGGAAATTGTGAAGATTGCCAAGACGTTTGATGTATCTGTCGAAGGTGAGCTCGGATATGTGACCAGACCGCGCGGAGGCGGCGCTGAAGGAGAGGACGAAGATTCTATCGTGAGCGACACCTCGCTATATACGGACCCGGAGCAGGCTTGCGATTTTGCGGAAAGAACGGGAGTAGACGCACTGGCAGTCGCATTCGGCACGGTACATGGCGTATACTTAAAAGAGCCAAAGCTTGAACTGGATCGTCTGAGCCGGATTCGGGCATTGACTGATGTTCCATTGGTTATGCATGGCGGCTCCGGTTTAAGCAGGGGCGACTTCGAACAGTCCATCCAGGGCGGGATCGCCAAGGTCAATTATTATACCAATATGGCGTTGAAGGTAGCGGAGCGGCTCCGTGTGCAATGGTCGGGAGAAGCGAGCCGAATTTTTTACCATGATTTGATGATGGCGTCAATCCATGAGTTTCGCGAGGATGCTAGGCAGGTCATGAAGATGCTGGGGAGCAGCAGAAGAGCATAGTTCAGGCGGGAGTAGAGACGGATGGTTACATTAAAAGACGTGGCTCTAAAGGCGGGAGTATCGGAAGCAACGGCTTCGCTGGCGATGAACAACAAGAAGACAGTGAATGCCGACACGAAGAAGAAAGTATTGGATACGGCACGGCAAATGGGTTATATCCCCAACAGCCTTGCGCGCGGACTGGCGCGCAGCAAAACCAATACAATCGGACTGGTTGTTACCGATGTTCAGAATCCGTATTTCGGCAGCATCGTCAACTATATCGATCAATATTTGCGCAAGTTTCACTACAATCTGATTCTCTCCGTCTCCAACGATGATATAGAGGCGGAGAATCAAATTATTGAAAACTTTATCCGCCAGCGTGTAGACGGAGTCATTGTCATTCCCGCTCCGGTAATGCGCGGCGACTTTTCTGTATTTGCGCATTTGGAATCCAATCAAATTCCTTATGTATTTTCGACGACGTATTACGAAGGGATGACGTGTGATTCCGTAATGACGGATCTCTCCGAGGGCTCCTTTCTGTTAGCCGAATACTTGATCGGGCTCGGACACCGGAGGATTATGTTTCTCGCGAGCGCTAATCAGAATGTGCTCTTATCCAAACTTCGCATCGAAGGCTGCAAGCGGGCCTATTCGGAAGCGGGGATGGATTTGAACGATCTGCATATTGTCGAATGCAGCAGAAACGACTTTAATTCCGGGTATAAAGCCGTATTGGATTATTTCAACGGGACCGACCGGCCGGATGCCGTCATGGCGATCAACGATATTATGGCCCTTGGAGCGATGAAGGCGATCAAAGAGCTCGGAATGCGGATTCCACAGGATATTTCTGTCGCAGGTTATGATGATTTGATATTTTCTTCGATATCTGATGTTTCGTTAACGACCGTTAGGCAGATTGTTCCGGAAATTTGTATGGAGTCCGTTCAAATATTGCTAGACAGAATCGAGGGGAAAACCGCGCCTCCACGGATAACAATGATTCAGCCCGAGCTTATCATTCGCCGCTCCACTAGCGTGAGGGCTCATCAATAAAGTCGAACGGCTGTATCCAGATCCATGCCATGAATCGCGGGAGTGAGCTGCGCAAGAGGGCCCTGGATGTCAGGGCCCTCTTGCAGCATCATGGCACGATCCGTCCTCTTATGACATGCTCGTTCCCTTCACAAGGCCACGGCATCTCGTACGAGGGGGCATTCACATACCTCTCCATCGATATCCGCAAGACGATGCCGGTTCCTGCGGGCAGAGATACGCGCAACCACTTCCCTTCGACAGGAACCGTTCCGGCCACTTGTCCGGAAGCATCAATAACCTCGCCGGCGATAAATCGATGTTCGCCGAATACGCCGGCTTGCACAATCAGCTTCCGGTCGTCAAACAAGCTGGTATTGACCAGATGCACGGTCGCCGAATCGGCCGTCAGCTTCTCTACCAGGGCCGATACCCCCTTAGGCAGGCCCGGCCGCTTCGCGTCTACATCGAAGTAACGAACGCGGCCATGCTGCAGGCCGCCATGCGAAATATGCATCGGCCCGCCGAGCGTTAGCTGCACGAGCCCTTCGAAATAAAGCGGACACATCTCCTGCCAGATATGAATCGCGGAGTAAATCCCCTCATGATAATGCTCGACCCAGTTATGCGGATCGCCTTCCGGAGCGCGCATCTTGGCCAACTGGTTGCCGATCATCTCGTAATTGGCGTTCAGAATCCGTTCCGGATAGTCCGGGTTCAGTCCTCTAATATATTGGTACCACGGTAGCGTATTACCGATATAGTGCTTTGTCTCGCGCCCCGTCCGCGGATCCCTTCCGGAGAATGCAGGCACGATCACCATGTTCCAGTCATGGTCCTTCGCAATCCGTTCGATCCGCTCCAAATCGTCATCCGCCATCGACGTCGTCCATAGATAGATCGGATATTTCGGCAACGCTTCGCGGTAATCCGTCCAGCCGCTGTCGAAGTGCTTGTATGGAACGACCCATTTGCCGTCCCGCTCCTCGCGCAGTTCCCAGTTGCGGTCGAGCTGCTCCCTCGCGAGTGACATCCCGTTCATGTCGCCGTTCAGCAACACCGTGTTCATGCAGGCATTCGTCAGCGGCTCGATGATGGTCATGAAGCCGTGCGGCCACCGCCAGCCGTAATATCCGCCCCACCATTTGCCATCATTGTATTCCCCGATCCGGCCGGACAGTCCGATATTGTCGGGAATAATGCCGCCGTTAAGCCGCGCGCGCTCTTGCCATGCCGCTACGTATTCAACGACCCACTGCTTTAATCGATCGTCTCCGGAATGGAGATAAGCATGCGTAACTAAGCCCGTAGCATTAAGATTCAACGGTACGTCGCCGCGATTCATCCGTTCGTTCATCTTGGCGATCAAGTGTTTGTACACTTCGTCATTCGACCAGGCACATTTGCCGCTTGCGAAATCGACGCCGGGAATATCTTCGTACGGCGCAACATAATCGTCCAGAATGCCCCGATGGGTGCTCCAATCCTCTTCGTTCACTGCGAATCTCGGGCCGCGGCTGCCGTTCAGCGGCGAGCGGATCAGCTTCAGCTCCCTGTCGTAGTTCGGCGCTTCGGGATCATCGCCCGTGTACATCGCTGCAAAATTTCTGGCGCGCTGGCGGTCCTTCATCGTAGCCGGACCCGCCAGCCCCAGGAAATACAAATACAAGTAACCTTCGCCA
Source organism: Paenibacillus sp. MY03 (assembly GCF_002165585.1). Classification (NCBI taxonomy): domain Bacteria; kingdom Bacillati; phylum Bacillota; class Bacilli; order Caryophanales; family Paenibacillaceae; genus Paenibacillus; species Paenibacillus sp. MY03. The sequence continues at coordinate 23,868 of NZ_MXQD01000045.1, forward strand.
TGGTGCATCCAGTCGTAATATGCGTCGAAATCCCGGTGAATTTGCCCGTATTCCGTCCACTGCCACGTGATGCCTTCCCATATTCGGCGAGCTGCTCCGTGCAATTCGCTGCTCCCGCCCAAGACATACAGAAGCGCCAGATTCATGAACCCTTCATACGGATCATCCGACCCGTCCATGCCCGGCCAATGCTCGAACCAGATAAGCGAGCCGTCCGGATGTGTGTACCGTGAGACGAATTCTAGCGCCGCTTTATTCAGGGTCTCGAACAGCAGTTGCTCCTGCAACGCCCACTGGGGAGGCACGACGCGTGTTGATGCACGGATTTCGGGGAGATCTTCATCGATTTGATTCATTTTCTTTCCCCCCATTCTAATTGAACAAAGGCCGTCCTTGGAACAAATCATATACCCGTTGCAGATCTGCCGGCTCCAGTCCCTTGCCGTCGCAGACAGCCAGGTTCTTGCGAAGCGAACCGACTTTTGACGTACCTGTGAGCGTGACGTGAATGTCCGGATTTGTCAGGCTGAACCGCATCGCCGGTTCGACCAACCCTTTCGGCTCGGCTCGCCGCAAAAACTTCAATTTCTCCACTCGCTCGGCCGCTTTCTCCACGATGTCCTTGTCAAGGAAATCGACGACCGTGTCGGCGAGCAGCCCCAGGCCCAGCACGCTTCCGTTAATGACGCCGAGCCCGGTCTCCCTGGCCAGAGGCAACACTTCGTCTTTCGCGGTATGGTCGATGAGCATGTATCGGGCGTAGAACTGAATCGCATCGAACTGGCCTGTTTTCATATAGGCCATGAGCAACGGCAATTCGCGGGTCGTCACGCCGGTGAAGCGAATTTTGCCATCCTCCTTCAGCTTGCGGAGCGCCGGAATCGTCTCGTTCATCACGAGGTGATACGGCTGATGTTCGATGTCGTGCAGTTGCAGAATGTCAATCCAATCCGTTCGCAATCTCCGCAGGCTCTCTTCTACGGAGCGAATCGTGCTTTCATAGTCATAGCGGGGATCGGACTTCGCGACTTTCGAAGCGATGATCACTTCGTTGCGTCTGCCTTCTGCCAGCGCTTTGCCGATCCGCCGTTCCGACTCGCCTTTACCGTACAACGGGGCAGTATCGATGAAGTTGATACCCGAATCGATCGCTTCGTGGATCAGACGCTGCACTTCTTCTTGATCCGTCTCGCCGAAATCTCCTGCCAGCGGCGCTCCGCCCAGACCAAGCCTGGACACTTTCAAACCTGTATTGCCGAAAAGGGTATATTCCATGATCCTCTCTCTTCTCCTCCATCAGTCATGCAATAGAAACGTTGCTCGACGCCGAAAACGGTTTGTTTTTGCAAATAATCATCATGTCGTTTGCAAAGGAATAACCATATTCCAAGTATTGGATGCATTTGTAAATTCGCCAGGGCCGTCAGCCGTCGCAAAAAACATATGGGTGGGTTTATTCTCCTCAAACAAAATAAAGGGCCTTTCCAAGCTTCCCATAACTTGTTCCGTTCCATCGTCCCACGTAATTGTGCGTGAATAGGATCGTTGCCCCTTAACCGCTTCCCATTTCACCCCATCTTCCGATCTTGCGAATATACCCCCATGTTGCTCACCGCATGTATGGCCCGTCATATCCTTTGCAATCATTTCATACCCGCCTGGCACACGATAAATAAACGGATCCTCCACATTACATGTCTCGGAAGGGAATATCGTCTCGTCGGTTACGGCCTCATAAGGTCCCATATAGCTGCTGGCCCGAGCCACTCCCAATAACATGGTATCTCCGTGCAAATAAGTGGAATATGGCCTTGATTTATAGGTTCTTGTTTTATACACGAGCAAGACTGATCCGTCTTCATGGATGCATGGCGCCGGATTGGAAGTAAAGAAGTTGTCGAACTTGCTTGGCCTTGGCTGCAAGATTGGATGATCCAATCGCTCCCATGGTCCAAATACACTGCTCGACACGGCGATTCCGATTCGCTTATTGGAACGGGCTACGATAATCCTTGGATCGATAAGCTCCAATTGCGTATCGGGCGTTGCATCCATAAAGGGATGCGTCGTTCCCATATAATATAAAATGTAAGTGTTCTGATGTTTGATTATTTGCGGATTATGAGTGCTTCTTCCATCCCAATATTCCGCTCCCCTGGATGGTAAAACAACCTCCTCGAATCGATATGGCCCTTCAGGAGAATCCGAAACCGCACGCACGACCTCGGACGCGACCAACCAGCCAGGGTGCATGGGCAGCTCCTTTGGCCATCGCGAGGCAAACATATGATATCGATCGTCGTCGCCTTTTATGACAGAACCACACCAAACCCAATAGCCTTCCATTTTAAATCCGCCATTTCTGGGCGCCGGTAACATGGTTCCAAATCGCATGACCGCAACTCCTTCTACTCGTTATTCACATGATGAAATCGTCAGCATATTATCGCTTTCGCTTATTCGGGGCATCCTTGCATGCTCCTCTTCTGACGGATAGAGGATGGCAGCACTGCCATCCTCTGTATACCTATTTGCCATTCTATTTGGGATGGTGATCTGGTCCGTCACCGCTGCCGCCGACACGAACTCCACCTTTGCCCGATCGTACTGGATCGTCAACCCCTGCGCGTAAACGGAGTTGGTCACACTCTGCAATCCGTAAGTCAACGTGAAGGAGGTGCCGGCATTGACTGTGTTATTACCCGACAACACCGCCGCTGGAGGCTCCTCATTGTCGTCCGGGTCTCAATACGGATTCAATGTCAATACGGCCGATCCAGTGGAAACAATGCCAATGTAGCCTTCATCCGTGATGTAGCCGTTCCTATCCAGATAGTCAAAGATGGTTGTTCCGTCAATCTTGACAATTAGACGAACGCCATCTTCAACATCCAGCGCTCCAAACTGAACGGAATGTTCCGTACCGGATGTTACCAAAGTGTTGGGGACTGTGAGGACTCCTTCCGGAAACGCTCCGGTTGGTCCGAAACGCTGCAATTCAAAAGCATTGTTCTTGGCAACGAATAAATAACTGGTCGTGGTCCAGGGAGCTGCCGATATACTTTGCGACCGGAGAGAAAAACCTTGCCACATGTTGTTTGTGAAATCGAATCCCGCCTGGAAGCCCCAGATCGCATAATTAGGCACTTTCAAATTATAGCCCGCATAACCATTGCCTGACGGAGAGAACGTCAATCCGCCTTCGGGCGTCGTGGAGAAGTAGTTGGGATCGTCGGCCACCCAGTTGGACCTGTTCGTCAATAATTGTTCCAGATCGACTAAGCCTTGAACCTGCTTTCTCTTAAAAGCCGCCACGCTCTGAACAAGCGTCGCGAGGGCGGAGTCGATTTCGCTCTGAGTAGCGTTAGCATCATTGATTACTGCGTTGGCACTGGCAATCGCCAGTTGAAACTCCGTTAATGCTTCTGCCGGGAACTGACCGGGATCGGTCCCTACAACCGCAGCGGCATGCAGGTTTTCTGCTTCTGCGGTTTTGTTCACAAGCTCGTAGTTGTCGGTCACTTCGTTCAGGGCCGTCGTGAAATGAGCCGTGCCTGCATCATTAACCTTGCTATCCGGATATAAGGCCGAGTCGCTGATCGCCTGAACCTTCCAGTAATAGTCCTGGGCGCCGTATTCCAGATTATCTAGCTTCAAGTAATTTTCTAGCGACTCTCCCTCATAAATGACGTCGGTAAGCAAGCTGTCAGTAGCCACAGTGACCTGATAACGGTTTGCGCCGATGGCAGGCTCCCACATGAGCGTTATTCCTTGGGCCGGAATCTCTACGTCATTGTTCTGCGGATAGATGAGCTTGAAACCCGCAATCTCGGGGTAAGACGTTCGGTAGGCGTTCAACTTGAGTCCGATCTCGTTATATATGGGCGCCGTAAATCCGTTTATGCCAAAATCGCCCAGCGGATTAAAGTTGTTATTCGCCGCATCTTCGAACAAGCTTGCATCGGTCACCGTCGTATTATTCGTGAATGTCCCCGTAGGCAGCGCCGAATCCGGCACGACAATGTCGTTTGTGTGAAACAGAACATTGCGGGTAAACGTATTGTATTTCGGTTTATAAGGCTCGTCAGAAAATAGATTAGTCAGTGTTGGGAACCGCGATACCCAGAGATCGCTAGTTACCGGCATGGCCATATATCTCGTATATAACGTGCCGCTCGGCGGTTGAACCAACGGATTGGCCTCTCCCCCGCTTAAGTTGAGCAGCTTGATGGAGGAGGCGGAATTAACCGAATTAGCCACGATGTTGCTGTCGACAACGTTATCCCTTCCGCCGTGGATAAAGACGGATGAAGTGTTATTAAAGAAAATATTGCTCGTCACGTGAATACCGCTCAATTGATCATCCAGATAAATGGCATGAGCGCCTCCGCCATGCAAGCCGGTAATATCATGCACCAGATTATTCCGGATCACATTGCCCTGGTTCGTATAGTCGCGTCCTCCGTAGATGGCGCCAGCGTCGGTGGACTGCTTGACAACCGAATAAATTTCATTGTTTTCAATGACATTATCGTTGCCGCTAATCCCTATGGCTTGGTGAGGCGCTTCATTCATCACATTGTTCTGAACGGTAATGCCAACCCCGCTAATCCCGACTGCCGGGGAACTTGTTTTGCTCACAGTGCTGAATCGTGTGAAAACATTGTTGCGAATTCGAATATTGGCCGGAGCCAGCGTCGGACGATATCCAACATTTGTCGCGGAGACGCCCCCCTTGCCGATATTGGTAAAGTCAGAATCAGCGACTTCCGCATTCAGCGAGCTTTCGATGACAACGGCCTTCCCGCCGATATTGCGGAACGTGCTGGCCGCGATTAAGATCGAATCGGTTCCTGTCATTTCGATAGCCCGATGATTCGTATCCGCGAAATCAAGGCCAATCAATTGGATATGACTGGCATTCGTCATCTTTACTAACGTCGTATTCAGACTGGACAACTGGATATCGCTCTGCGAAATGTCATGAGGCGCGTACACGTACAGGATGCCGTTCGTTCTGTCAAGAAACCATTCACCGGGCATATCGATTTCTTCGAGCAGGTTGAATACATAATAACGTTTGCCCTCCGCAACCCCGTACGGCGTTGTCTGCTCGACGGCTATCGTCTTAGCGGTGGTGTCCACATCGGTAACCCGCATCGAATCGATGTACCAGTCCCAGAACCAATAGCCTTCCACCCACAGCTGATCCGCTTGCCCCCATGAATTCGGCTGCTGTTCATTGTATTGCCACACGGCTCCGGATCCAGTCGCTCCGGGAACGGAGACAGGGCCCGTCGTGACGAATCCCTGGTTCGGCCATCTGGCAATCGTCTGCTTCGTACCGTCAATATATAGCGCCGTGCTGTCCGGGAGCGATTGAGTATTGGAATTTGTCCGTTGGATCGAACCGAGCTCGTTAGTGGTGAAGCCTAATGCATACAAGTCCGCCTGGATGACCTTGCCTGCATATCCGTCTTTCAATCTGCTTACGATGGCTGGATCCATAACCGCGGAGAAGGCGCTGGAAGGAATCGTCTTCGCTCCCGACAGCTTGGCGCTCTGCCCCGGATAGGATCTGTACGTGATTGGCGCCTTGGCCCTTCCCGAATCGGAGGCATCGAGCGTTAACGTGCTGCTGCGAGAATATTGTCCGCCCATAAGGTATACGGTGATGCCGCCGGCCGGAATGCCCGTGGCGCCCTTCCGCTGCCTTACAACATCTCTTGCTTTTTCAAGCGTTAGGAAAGGCGCGTGATAGGTTCCGTTATTCGTATCGCTCCCTTGCGGGGATACATATATGCCGAACGTCTGTTCAATGCCGGTCAGGAGGCTCACATCCCCGGCCGTGAACAGATTAGCGTCATCGCTGACGGCATACAACGTGCCATTGTTCCATACATATAGGTTTTTCTCGGCGGCTACCGCCTGTATGGAGACATAATCGCGTCCCTGGATCGTCTCGGCCGTCACGGATGTTGCGCCAAGCTTTGCCGTCACAAAGTCTTTCGGAAGCAGCACGTCGCCGTTCTGCACGACTGGCAGGATTGTATCGTCGTCGGCGTTCAGCTTCGTTCTGGTTCCGTCTGCATAGACGTCGGAAGAATACAATGACAGAAGTATGCCTTGAGGCAATCGGGTCTGCAGATCAGGCAGATGATCGACTTTGCTTTGCGCATTTTGCGTAAAAATCTGCTGGAGACGGGCAGCTGTCGTCGCATTGTATTCCTCGATGACAAGATCATCCAACACAATTTTCCCAGCGACATTGAAAGCAATGCCTTGAACCGAGTCTACCGGATTGGCAACGGTCTGATTCGTCATGATGACATTGTTGCCGTCGTCGTCTCCGATATAGATATCCTGTTGGCCCGAGATCGTATCGATGACCAGCCAGACCTCGTACTCGCGCCCGGCTTGCAGCTCGGTAACGATCGTTGCGGTACTGCCGTTCATCGCCTCCAACTCGCCGGAACCGGTTAATCTGAATTGAGGAACGATAGTCCCGGTGCCCGTTGAACCAATAATGCCGGGGAACAACTCGCTTGTGCCCGAAATCTCGTTGACATGCAGCTTATAAGTGATAATAACTTTGGTGGCGGAATAAGGAGCGGCAAGCGTCTTCTTGATATAAAATCCGCTTGAACCGCCGCTTGCCGATTCGATGTAGAGCTTCTGATTGTGCACTTCCGCTTTATAACCTGCTCCCAGTCCGCTAGCGTTCGTCGCCCAACCCTCGGCATCAGCTGGCACTTCCCACCCGTTCGTATAGACAAAATGCTCTTCGAACCGATTCAAATCAAGCTTGGGTACGGTAAACGTCCAGTCGGCCAACCCTCCGACAAATATGTTTCCTCCCAGATCCGCACCCGTGCTGTCCGATACTTTAAAGCCCCCAATGGCAAGCGTCAAAGTCGTTACTGTACTGGGTGGTGTATTGTAAAACCCGGCTACGCCAACCCCTACCTTTCCACTGGTAAACACAGAATCGGTTGCGGAAAGTAAAAGGGTATCATTTGCAAATACCTGGATAGCGCCGGACAAAACCGTAATTTTATAACGGTTTGATGTATTTAGGGCATGTTTCAAGCTGGGTGAACTGCTGTCCGCAAGCTTCGTGGCGGTGCCATTTTTCTTTTTGTATAAACCGATTGCGCCAGAGCCGCCATGGACGGTGATATAATAATAATTGTTGACATCTTGATAACCAAAATAAATCTCATGATGCGCCCAATTCGGAAAGATTGGATTCGTAACAGGTTTTACATCCATCTCAAGCACCATGTCCGCTAATGAAAAGATTGCAGGGGCTACTCCCATCGTGTTAGTAGTGCCGTTCGTCGTCAACATCAACCAATCGACATTACTAGTATCCGTCGTTTTATACCACGTGCTGCTATCTGCCGCATGGGCGGTTTTTGCGAACGGAAATAGGAATGAGGGGCATATCAAAGTCAGGGCCAGCAAGAAAATAAAGACTCTTCGTTTCACTGATCATTCGCCTCCTTAAGCAATTGGGTATTTTCATAGCATGTAAAGCCAAGCTGCCTTGAATTGGTTGATTTAATAGATCACCTCCTTCCAGTCTCCCCCGGCATGACTGCAATGAATGACTTTCGCAGGTTGACCGAGTTCGGGGATTGACACCATCACATCCGACTCCGAACGTAGCATAAGCTTCTTATGTTGACCATCCTCAACGATTCGGGCATGTAACGAGGTTGGCAAGGTAACTTGTATGGGACCTCGAAGCGTTCGATGCGGAAAAAAGGTTTCATGCGCCAATTGCTGCTTAGGATCGTAATCAAACCCAATGTGCCGGGCAATATACATCTTATAATGTTGATGTCCCAGTGCAATCAGCTTCTCGACCGGCAAATACCGGGTTGGTTGTCCGGCTTGAGAGAGAGCAACATGCTTCCCCTTATGAGGCTGCCTGTCGCGCTCATCGGGATAGCCCTCCAGACTGCCCTCCAACAGCAAATAATGGCCGCCCTCATCCGTTCCCGTCGCATGCAAGATCAGCTTGTCCCATGGCACAAGCTCCAATGTCAGCGTTTCCAGCTTCAACCTCGTGCCGTCGTACAAATCAATGCATCGTTCTCTTCCATCGATTCTCTTAATCTCCCTGCAAGTCAGCAATGCGGCATCCGTCTCGAAGTCGCGCGCGGAGATATGTCGTTCGCTGTCCGGGTTGCGGTACAGGACATGAACAGTCATTTGCTCGGATTCGATAACAACGCCAATCCCGTCCTTCTCGTTCATTTCCATCATTCTTTGGCAGCTCCGTATTACGGGTTTAATCCGAAACGGCTCCCACAGCGCCGCGAACGTACTCTCCAGCTCTTCGCCTTCTCTTCGAACGATTACTTTGGGCATCACATTCTCCGTCCAGTTGTCCATCGCTTCTTGCAAATGCGTCAGTTCCTTGTTGTATCGCTGCCTTGGTGCATCGCACAACAACACTTCCCCTTCGCCGGAAGCCAGCCAGTGGATACGCAAACCAGGTTTCTCTTCGCCCGACTTCGCTCTGGCGCCCGCACCCGGAAACTCCTCGCCGTTCGGGCACGCTGCCGTCATGGTCAACTGCCATGGCTTGTCATTCCGATACTTCTTCACATTTCGGAATGCTCCATAATAATGACTGCCGGCTTCTTCGCCGTCAGAAGGCAGCGGCTTTTCGAAATACGAACCGGCTACACTGCTTTTCTCCGAAACAAACGGCGTGCCGCGCTCGTCAAGATTGTCTAACCAGAAGCAGGGTTCGAGACTCATATGGGCGAGCTGCGAATAATCGGCGCAACCGTTGGCCATCCATTCGTGACGGCTTCCACCCTTGACCTCGAACAGATCCAGGAATACATGCCCGCTTCCGCCTATCGGTATGCCAATGATTGCACGCCTGTATGTTCCGGCTGCGCGATAAGCAATTCCCGGCGCTTCCGCCTGCATAAACATGGTGCTTTCATGCGGCGCATGCCACTGCAGCAGATTTCCGCCCCTGGAATCGCAGCTTTGATTGTTCCCGTCTATAACGACCAGATTATGAGATATTGCGGTCTTCTGATATCCCCCCAGATGGGAGTAGCCCAGATCGGATGCGAGCTCATCCCCATAGGCCCATAACGTGAAATTCAGCATATCTTCATGCGAGTGGTTATAGTGCCCCGAGTAGTGCAAATGCCCTTCCATACAATCGGGTCCCGATCCGCTTCCCAGGATGGCATGACCGAATTCCGGGAGGAGGAACGGCTCCGCGGTATCGCTTCGAAGAGGATTAGGCTCATTGACTTCATGATCTCGATGCCCTTCGATATGATACTGGCTATATTGACTCTCGGCCCAGGTATCATGAATCGTCATCGCGGAACCGTCTGGATAAAATAATCGCCGATTGCATAAAAACATAACGGCGCGATAGTTTGGTATTTCCTCTTCAGGGGCGAACGCGTATATCCTTTGGTTATCATAGGCTCCCGAATAACCTGCCGGATCCGAATAACCAATAATGTCCGTAAGCGCATCGCCGATTTGACCGGCTACGTCATGCAAATACGATACGCTTTCGGGAAACATGCCGTCAGCCATAAATAAATACGTGAAAGCCGACTGCGCTTTACGGATGACGTAATGGATGATCTCCGGACAACCGATAGACAACCCGGCGGTTACGAATCCTTTCAATTGCAGTCCCATGGTATTATGAAGAAATTTCCAGCTGTGCGTTCGATGATAAGCATCCATCTTCAAGGACATTCGCATAATATGCAATATCCCATCCGTAACGGCCTTTCTGCCCTCGCGCACTCCAATCGTATCGGCGACATGGCTCCACACGCGATCATCCTTGATATGCTCGAATACCGTTACCAGCTTCGCCAACTGGTTGCCCGCAGCAACGGTGTACCACCGGTATCCGTCGGCAATCCAGGCAAACCATCTCCCATAATCGTCCGGAGGGAAGAAACCTTCGATATTTCTATAATTCCAGTCCGGATATCCATAGAGGGGCCAGTCCCGAATATGCTGCATCTGCTTCAGCAGTATAATTGCGGCTCTTAAGCCCGCCTCCATATCCCCCATGGCGGTATAGTATTGCGCTAGTACCAGCGCCGCTTCGTCGAAACACTCCATCCGGGTGCTGACCATAAATTTGTCCAAATAAATTTTCTCGAACTCGGGATCGAAGTATCGGATCAAGTCCTGTTCGTCAGGTCCGGGATAGGCGGGGACAAACATATAAATGTCCTCGACAGCTCGCGGTCGATGCCGCAGATGATACGTATACATCCACGTCTTGCCGGACGGAGACCGCACCTCCTCCTCGCCCGACACGGGAAATTCCTTCCGATAATCGACCATCTCGCCGGTCGTCCGATTGCGAATCACATCGGGCTCCCGCGGGTCCCATGTATAATCTTTATGATATTTGCCAAGTCCTCTGCGCTCCGGAACAAGCTTATAGAGCGTATCCGGCGACAGTTCCATATACCCTTGAAGATGTTGTGGCCATTCATCCCTTGTTACCTTCAGCGCGCTTAAGGGGCGTTCGTATTCGGGATAGGCCTGCAGATTCTGAACCCAGTCCAGGTAAGGAGCGCCTGCCATCATCGGGTTGTCGGGAAAGCCGCCTTTCACCAATACAAGATTGCGGATCGATACGTCGCCTGTACCCAACAATTTGAGCGTATAGACAAGAGCTGCGGCATTCGATTTAACGAACGCTTCTACACGCATGGTTCGCCATTCCTCATCAGCCGTTAACCGATTCCAGTCCTTCTCGAATTGCATGTCATAATGCATATTTCTTACTTTTTCGGATTGCAAGCATTGGTTATCGGCCTGATATACGGCAAATCCCTCCGCATGAATGGTGACGGAAGGCGTACTTCTAACTTCGAAGGACACGCCATAGATGTCTTCGCCATACTCGTTAATCTTGAGCGGAGGCAAGTCATAGCTGGTCTCTCGATCTGCGACGATTTGAATAACTCCGGCAGTCATAGGAGCAACACCCCAAAACCTATTTTTTGTTCACACACATGGATGATTAGCCTTTAAGCGAACCTACAGTCAGACCTTTCACAAAATACTTTTGAAAGAATGGGAAAATAACGAGCATAGGCCCGCCGGCCAATACGGCGATCGCCATACGCGCAGAATCCGTCGGGAAATCCTGCATATTAATGCTGACTTGAGAAACGAACTCTGAGTTTGTGGTTAGAAATTCGATGGTATTCATAATTCTTACGAGAAGCAATTGCAATGGCACCAATGTGTTGCTGTCAATAAAGAGCATGGCGTTAAACCACTCATTCCAATAGCCAAAGGAGATAAACAACCCTAAAGTGGCAAGGGCAGGCGTTGACAGCTGGAGTACAATTGTAAAAAAGATCCGGAACTCCCGGGCCCCGTCCATTTTGGCGGATTCGATAATTTCCTTGGGTATTTCCGAAAGAAATCCCTTCATGACCATAATATTGAACGGGTTCAGCAGAAGCGGCAAAATCATGGCCCACATCGTATCTTTCAGATGCAAGTATTGCGTGATCAGAATATAGAATGGTACGAGCCCGCCGCCAAACAACATCGTAAAAAAGATATAAAAGGTCGTAATACGGTTATAGCGGTAATCCGAACGCGAGATCGAATACGCCGTCATCGCTGTAAGCAACAGACCGCAGACTGTCCCAATGACCGTGATTAAGATCGTAACTCCGTATGCTTGAAGGATTATATCCGGCGTTGTAAGAATATATTGATAAGCTTCGAAGCTCCATTCCGAAGGGAAGTAGGAGTAGCCTTGTTGCAATACGGATTCATTGCTCGACAACGACACAATGACCACAAGCGCAAATGGTAATATAATAACGATTGACAGGATAATGAAAGCTAAATTAATGACAATGTTGACTACCGATGGCCTATGAGATTCCGTCATTCCATTCGCCCTCCTTTACCAAAGCGCATTATCCTGATTATTTTTTTTGATAATCCAATTCGAAGTCAGTACCAGGACCAATCCTACCATTGATTGATAGAACCCGACCGCGGCAGACATGCTGACATCGCCCAGCTCTCTGAGCGCCCTGTACACATACGTATCAATGACATCCGTAGTCGAATAGATAAAGCCCGAATTATTGGGAATAAAATAATGCAAGCCGAAATCTCCGCGGAAGATACTGCCGATGGAAAGAATCAACAAGATCGATATGAGCGGCGTAAGCATGGGCAGCGTTATCTTCAAAGCCATCTGCCATCTTGTAGCGCCGTCTATTCGGGCAGCTTCATAATAATCGGGGCTAATCCCCATAATTCCCGCATAATAAACGAGCATGCTGAAGCCGACAGCTTTCCATAAGTGAAAGACGATTAATATATAGGGCCATACGCCCGCAGTCTGATACCAAGAAATCTCATCGAATCCTAAAGCCGCCAAAATTTTGTTCAGTAAACCATATTCATAATTAAAAAACGCATAAGCGATATACCCGACAAGCACCCAGGATAAGAAATGCGGCAAAAACATCGAGGTTTGATAGAATTTTAAGAATTTTCTGGATATTTCATTCAGCAGAATGGCGAAGGTTAAAGCGGCAACCATGGTAAGCAGAATGTAACCGCAATTATATAGGATCGTATTTCGCGTAATTCTGAACGCCACATCGGATTTGAAGAAAAACTCAAAGTTTTTCAGGCCGATCCATTCACTGCCGAATAACCCCAGGTCATACCTATACTGTTTGAAGGCAATAATCACTCCGACCATCGGCACGTAGGCAAAGATCAGCTTGTAAAGGATCCCTGGGAGCGACAGCAAAAATAGCTCGTGATTCTTTTTAAAATGCTTCCATTCATTCATGCATTCAATCTCCTTATCTTGGCTTTCCGTGGTTCATTATCCGAAGAAGCCCTGCAGGTGCAGGACCTCTTCGAAAGCATCTATAAGCTATTTCTTCATTCCGTTTGCCGTCAGCCACGCGTCAAATTGTTTTTTCACTTCATTGACCACAATGCTTTTCCCTGCTTTCTCGAGTCTAGACTTGTACTCGGGCAGTACTTTGTCAAGATCGAACGAGCCGGTGTATAACCCTTTGTCAAACTCATCCTGCACAGCCTTGATATTGGCAAGCTCGGTTTTTACAGGATCGCTGTTGAAGCGGAATGCGCCATAGGGATTTACCGTTGCATTTTCGTTTTCCTTTTTAATTAATTCGTTCATGTCAGCCGGTTGATCGTCCCTGACGTAACCGTTAAACGTATTGCCAAATACCCAGCCTATATTCGGGTTATAGCCGCTTTCCGCCTTCACCTTAATCTGATTGTCGTTCACCTTCTCATAGTGCTTGCCATCAATCCCGTAAGACAGCAGGTTATACAGTTCTTTATCGGAGTTGAGCAGTTCAAGGAACATCATCGCCCGCTCAGGATTTTTGGAATACCGTCCGATCGCGGTATCCGATGTGTTCGGCCAGCCGTTTGTAGACACCTCCGATATCGGAACAGCCACAACGTCTAAACCTCCGTTTAACGTCTTTGCATCCGATTCCACCCCTGGCTTTAAGGTATTTGTCGGGTTTACCGCAATTTTCCCTTTGGACAAATAGTCGTTTTGCTTCGCCAAAGCGGCATCCTTTAGAAAGTAGCCATTCAACTGCCATTTGCGATACAATTCCAGAACGGCATCCTTCTCGGGAAGATCCGCTACAATCGTATGCGAGGAATCGTCTCTTTTCACATAAGAGTAGGGACCCACGGACCAATAGTTATTAATATAAGGATAGTAATCCCCGCCAAATCCACCATAGGGTATCATGTCAGGTTCGTTTTGCTTAATGATCTCGAGTACGGGCTCAATATCCTCGAATGTCTTGATTTTGCTGACATCAATGTTATATTTATCAACCAGATCCTTTAGGATCAACAATCCATTCTGCGAGAAGTTTAATTGCATATTCGGAATAGCGTGAATCTCCCCGTCAATTCGGAGACCGTCCCACACATATTCCGGAACGTCCTTCATGAGATTAGGAGCATATTGAGCTAACAGATCATCAATCGGCAAGAAGGCGCCTTTGCGCGCATTCTGCTCATAATTGAACAGATAACCCGTCCAGATCAGATCGATATCCTCCCTCGCAGCCGCTACGGTATTCAGTTTTTGCCCGTAGTTTCCAATATCGATGGGCAGCAGCTTGACCGTTGCATTAATTTTTTCTTTCGTAATTTTGTTTACCTCGTCTTCAATTAATTGCTGGTCGCTCTGCTGTTGAACCAACGGATAATGCCATGTCAATTCAACTTCCTTCAGTTCAGTTGAAGCTTTTTCTGTAGAGTCGGGTTTTTCCGAGGAATCCGGTTCCGGGCTCCCGCAAGCACCTAGCAGCAATACAGTACTTAATAGTGCGGCTGTGATTTTAACCGTTTTCAATTTCACCACGCCAATGACCTCCCTGAGATTGTTTGACTTCAATATGAATTTTTACAGATTCGCCGCGCTCTGAACACTGTATTAATTAATGTTTTGCATACTCTGGACATGTATTATTTCAACATCATTCGTCATTTGTCCGCATGTCCGTTTGTCCATTGGTCCATCTGTCCTTTGAGACGATATTCTTTGGGGGTCACGCCATATTTTCTCTTGAATAATCGGAAGAAGTAGCTTTGATTCCCATAACCTGCGCGCTCCATAATTTCGGTTATATTAAAATCCGTTGATTTAAGCATGTGTAAAGCCTGCTCAAGCCGAACATCATTCAAATAATCAATCATGCTGGCTCCTTCTGAATTTTTGAATATTTTCCCGATATAGACGGAAGACATTTTAAGAGCGGATGCAATGCTTTGAACGTTGAGATTGGAATCCATGTAATTCTGTTGAACAAAATCCTTGATGGTATCGACAAGTATATCGTACTTTACGCTGTTCCCCGCATGAACGGCCGACATCCGATCAAGCGGTTGCAGAAGAACTCTCTTACAGTCTTCAAGCGTCTCTTGTTCCAGAAGTTGAAGGTTCAATGCATTCAAATCGAATTGGATCGGCTGGATTCGATTCATATTGATTTCTTTGATCGCTTGTCCGATCAAGACGACTAGACGAAGCATGGCATACATCATATTATCGTATCGAAAGCCGGCAATTCGCTCCAACAATTGCTCCAAATAATCCTCGATCAAATCCGGCTTTTCGGCTTTTATGCTTTCCGAGAATTTTTTTTCAAGGTCTAGAGGCAATACAAGCTCCTCCGAGTTGATATTGGTCTTGACCAGATCATACGTGAGAATGGAGCTGTTTCCATGTACGATTCTATAGTCCAGATATTGCTGGGCCTGATTATATTGGGTTGAAAGGTTGATGTAGTCTCCGGATGGCTCACTGATCGCTGCCGAGAAGGTAACCTTGTATAGTTCATTCACAACCTTTTGAGCCGATGAGATTAGCGAAATAATAAGCGAATAATCGCTTTCTTTGAAAATCCCGTCCTTCGTGCTCATTAGAATGACCAGGTGTTCGCTTCTCATCTCGACGGATTCGCATAATAAATCCTTGGACAATATTTCCTCAACAATATTCAGAACCGCAAATTGATAAAGCCTGCGTTGCGATAAGCTTAAATTAATCCCGAGCGTTCTATGGTTGTCCAGCTTTAACACGGCAAGTATGATATTTCCATTGGGACTGAGATTAAGCTGATGCTGCGAAATACATTCTGTATAATCCGCCAATCTGTAGGCGGGACTGTCCGAGATCAGCCTTCGCAATTGATACTGCTTTACGATATTGACCTGAGCTGCCCGCTCGTTTTGAATCAACTGCAAGTGATTCAGAGTTCCCTTATACGATGACATAATCCATCCGAATTCATCTTTGGATTCCTGATGCCGATCGCTCTCAGGGCTTTTAAATTGTTTGACCAGCGTATCTATGGGGCGATACAGCTTCTGAGCGATCAAGATCGAGGCAACAAAAGAAAGCAAAATAAACAGGCCGAGGATAACAATCGAACCGTATTTTAATTTGTTCAAGTGCCGCGAAATGTCGTCATATGGCTGAACATTGATAATGTCCCAATTCGAGTTGCTTGCGATCCGATAAGTAATAATTTGTTTTTTATTGTCATGATGGGCGACGAAATAATCTACATTTCTCCCGGTCTTCAGCCTGTGTTCAGATACCAAAGAATAGAGCTCTTGATAGAGAGGCTTCTCATTCGGGCTGAAGGATACGATTTCCCGCTCCCCTTTACCGAGATAAATGGCAGTATTGGAGTAGTCATCGTAGAGCCCACTGATATTTTCAAGAAACCAATTGGGGTTTATATTCAATACTAATGCGCTTTCCCCGGCCTTGTATTCGGAGCCTTCATACATAAAAAAGCTAATCGAGTCGACTTGCCCCCCGGACCCCGAGTCCTCTCCGAAGGCATAGGAAACCGGAATAAACTGCATCTTGGCAGGCTTCAAATCTCCATGCAGATATTGACCGATCTTGTCGAACAACACCTCGTTATCCACTGTGCTATTGCGCGCATTATCCGTGTAAAACTCTCCATTGGGACCGTTATAATAAACGATAGAGTTTAGAAAGGAGTACGTGCTGACGATTTTTACAAGCTTGGAAGACTTTCTCACCAGATCTTCCGTAGATGACCGATAGATAAAAGGAGCCAGATCATCATCGTAATAAACGGATAGAGCCAGGTTCATTACAATTTGATTCGCATAGTTAAAATTGTTGCTAATTTGAGAAATGATTTTCTTATTGGCATTATATTGGAGTTCAAGAGAGGTTCGTTCAGCCCAAAGATATAGGAAAACGGAGAAAACCGTGAGGAAGACGAGCAAAGATGTCATTACGAACAACAGAATTCGACGCAAATAAAGTCGTGAAAAGTATATTTTCAAAAAATTCATGCGCTCTCTCTCCTCGGGTCTGTCAATAGTGTTGTTAAAAACGGTGCTCGGATCCATTAGTAGAGTTGTGCAGCATGCGATTTGCCCACTCTGTTATATTATACGTGTGACTTCAACTCCCTGTACCGATAACCTATGATATCATTTCACAAGCGAAAAAAGAGAGACCCTTACGATATGCGGGGCCTCTCGGATTCCAAGATTGATTTATATTCGTACTTAGGAATGGGACAAAGCAAACGCGGCAACAGCTTCTCCAAGAAGAAAGCGGTTGAGCACAGCTCTTGATTCCGAATCAGAAGAAGCCGCCAAATAACAGGGTATCCAAGGACCAGCCAATAGCAATCCTCGGCTGCGGGAGCAAATCATATGTCCGGCAAGCAGTTCGACTGTCGACTGGACATCCCTTCCAGCGTCGCGTTCCGCCCTCTGTTCCTTTGCAAGCAACCGGCCAATGGGGGCATCACCCTCGAAAAAGCCCTCTTCCAATTGAAATTCAGGCAACCTCCATGCTTCCTCGGCCAAATAAATGACTTTGGCGTCTGCCGCGCCATCGACCTGTTCACGGATATGCCCAATTACCTGATCAATCATCGCGAAATAATCATGATTCGCATTTACCGTCGCGTCGGCCTTCAGTTCGATATCCGCCCGTGATTGATTGGACGATAACGGACGAAGGATCGCCCTGTTGCCGGCGGGCAGCAGCATCTCCTTCATCTCGTTCAACGCAACTCCTCCAAGCAGCAACGAGCGTACGACCGGCTGCGAGATTTGCCTGCGGATATAATCCGTATCGATGAGTCGGCCAGGTTCGTCGGTTTCAATTACTAAAGGAGCCTTCAATAACCGATAGCCTTCTCTCGTCCCAATGTACAGGCCGACCACTTGCCCGCTTTCCTCGGCGATCCGCGCGGCCCAACTGTGAAACAGGACATCCACCTTCGCTTCCATCGCCCAGCGATCGAATATCAGTTCGGCAAACGGCGCATGAAACCCTTTCTTCTGTCCTGGCCTGTCATCCATATGGTTCAGAAACTCCCGGACATAAGGAGAGGCCGCATGCTCCTGATCCCGCTCGACAAACATTCGGCGCGCGCGCCCGATCTCCCAGCCGAGCGCATTCCTTCTTTCGACCAGCGCAACGCGTTGTCCCGTGCGAGCCATTGCCGTTGCGCACACAAGCCCAATCAGTCCGCCGCCCGATACAATAACATCATACTCACCGTAAACCGCTTCGTCTGCTATGGATGAATTTTCTGCCTGCTTCAATGTTGAACCTCCGTCCTCTCGTCTTGGGGCACGACCCTCTGCCGCAGGCGCGCCTTCAACCGATGGGCCATATTCCGCGCATAGGCGCGCTCGTCCGTCATATAGCCGTCCAGTATGACATAACCATTATCTTCTCCGAGCAGCGCAAGCAAGTAAGCTGCCGTCATCTCGATATTCCAGCGGATTGAAGTGTCCAGCTCCATATTGACTTGCCAATCTTCCCCCAGCTCGGGCTCGGCAAGCAATTGATTCACGGCCTGCTTCACCTTTGCCAGTGTATCCGTGGGGATCTGCTCGCTTACCGCGATCAGATAGTGCAGCACGTGCAGAATTTGTGAAAAGGCCGCCAAGCGCGCCGTCGGATTTCTCCGCTGCAATCGATCAAGCATCACCTCAAGGCAGGACGCCTCCCGCAGCTCCTTAAGCAAAATGAGACAGGCAATCCAACGTGGGGGAATAAAGCGCTCAAACCCGGGAGGAGCATCCATAGCCTCCTCCTCAACCGCCCGAACCAAACAAGACGATCCGGCGCGGTCTCCCAGCAGAGCAAGCGCCATCGCTGCGCCTCTCTGCTGCTTGCCTTCCGACTTGGCCAACGTCTCCTTGAGCAGCGGAATGACGTTTTCTCCCGATTTCCACAGCCACCATATAGCTGGTCCTTCCTGCTCGGTTCCCAGTGCCTCGATCAGTCGCCGCTGCACTTCCGGCCGCCTCACCGTTTCCAGCGTCCAGTTGCGCTGCGCTCGCTTGTCGTCGTCCAGCGTTAGCCAAGGGGCGCTCTGCCTGACAAGATCATCCTTCTTCAACACGCCGCGGTTAATCAGGCGCCGCTGCAGGGCGGGCACCTCAAGATCGCGCGGGAGACGACCGCTTTGCACGCAGAGGGCCGCCGCCGTTCCGGCCACTTCGCCGACGCAGTGCATATCCGGCTGCATACGGAAGGACGTTGCGGTGTCATGGTCCATCGACAATGCCCGGCAAGCGATCAGCAGTCCGTCCGTTTCGACAGGAACAAAGCTGCGGTAAGGCACATCGCATCCGATGCGATCCTTCCAAGCGCCGATCACGCCTTCCCATATTTGCGCAAACCGGCTTTCATTGGCGAGGTCCAATGCATGATTATCATAGTGGGTGTAACATCTCATGACGACATCCTCGAATCGACGGTCCAATGCAAGGTCCTCCAGCGTCAGGACATACTGCCCGACAATGCGCCTGCCTTCGCGAACGCCAAGCTGCGAGCCGACGGCAATCAAACGATCATCGCCCAGCTCCGGCAAATCCCAGAGCACCTTCCGAGCCTCCAGCAAAGCACGGGAAACATCCCTGGCGCTTGACGAGTCCACCCACCCCACGTCAAAGTTCAGAAAATCCGCGATCTCCGCTTCTTCCTTTAAATAACGAGGGGGCAGCGAGTACGCATGCATTACGCCATCCCATTCTCGTCCGCTTGCAAAAGGGGCGCCGGCCAGCGCGCAAATATCGCCGTTACCCGTACAGTCGAGAACGACCTTCGCCTCGACGCGGAGAACCTCATACGGCGACTCAAACACCACGCCAGTCACTCGTTTGCCTTCCAGGATCACTTGTACCGCGACATGATCGTACAGAATGGTCACGCCGTTTTGCGCAAGCCGTTCTTCCAGGCGAATTTTTTTTGCCTCGGGATGGAAGCCTTTCACTTTCCCACCCAAATTCCCGGCAATCTCCTGTACCTCCCTGTCCAGCTTCCTCTGCATATCGGTATGGGTGCCCAAGTAGTAGACATGAACACCGGTATGGGTGCCCACGCCTCCGACACCGCTGCCGAATTCTGCGAGGCATACCGTCACTCCCGCTTCGGCAGCGGCAAGAGCTGCCGATACGCCTGCTGTGCCTCCGCCGACAACGAGTACCTCAACGTTTAGTTCCTTCATGCTGTGCATGACCTCCTGTCTGGCTCAAACCATTGTTCACCTATTGTTAACTATTGCAACAAAATGTTTAACTCATGTTTACCAAAATTATAATAGAACATCGTCAAAAACTCAATAAGAATCAGTAAACAGTTTAATTTATTGGACGCGTTAACCTTGGGCGCATAAAAAAGGGAGGCCTGTTCTCAAACAGAACAGGCCTCCCTTCGATTTTCCCTAATGGCTGATGAGTCAACTTCTTTTAACGTTTCGCCTTGTAAGACGTATGCAGCGGTCGGCACGAGGCCCTCTCGATTAGTCGCCCCGATATCGCCACTCGTCTAGGCAGCGGAGACAACTGATCTGTTATATCCAGCAGCATCTTGACCGCGTATGTGCCAAGCGATTCCAAATCCTGCTTCATTACGGTAATGGGAGGACTCTCAATCTGGAAAGACTCCGAATCGTCAAAAACGATCAAGGATAGATCATCGGGAATCTGTTTGCCAATAACTCGCAAATGCTGCAAAACCATTAGACCGGCCAAGGACGTAGTGGCAAAGATCGCGGTAAAGTCCTGCTCTTCCAGCATTCGCAATCGTCCGTCATTCTTCTCATAGGGCGGCGACACGATCATCGTATGCTCGTCGCTGACGCTATGCCCGGCAGTCCGCATGGCCGAAAAATACCCATTCGTTCGCTCCGTGCTTGTCGGACTTGTGACCAGCGCGATTCGGGAATGACCCAAGCCAAGCAAGTATTCGGTCGCCTCCTTGCCGCCATCATGATTATTCGTCATGACCGTGTGCAACTTGACGTCGCGGTCCGCAATCGTATGATCGCCGATAAACACTATCGGAAACTGTTGGTCAATCAGCGTATTGAACCCGTGCAATTCCTTGCGGAAGCAGATAACGACAACGCCGTCAACGCCGGAGTTGTATACCTTCTCACACAATTCGTCCTCCGTGATATGCCCGTTAACGGACTTTACCTCGATTATAACGACATTGCTGTTGCTTCGTGAGGCTTCCTGAGTAATGCTCATCAAGGTTTCGCGGAAAAAACCCTGCCCGATGCTCTTATGTGAGTCCTCCGCGATATAAAGCACGCCGATCGATCTTCTGCTCGCGGTCTGCTTGCTTGCAACAACATCATCATTGTCCGGTTCGGTCTGCAAATACCCCAGTTCGATCGCGACTTTGCGAATCCTGGATTTCGTGCTTTCCGATATACGTGGATGATTGGACAAGGCCAGCGAAACCGTTGCCTTGGAGCATTGGGCAATATTGGCGATATCCTGCAATGTAGGCATCCATTTCGACTCCTTGCGTGTCCAGATACCTTCATTTTATGCGATATCAGGTTAACATTCAAACATTGGTGTTGCATTTCCGTTAAAGCAGCAGCGGCTTAATGGACCTGTACAGTGTTCAATTCTTTAACCGGTTATAACGACCGGCTTTTTCTGTTTCGCCGCCTCATACGCGGCAAGTGCCACAACGGTTGCTTTGAGGCCGTCCTCACCGTTAATCGGCACATCCTCGTGTGCCGCCAAGGCTCGAACAAAGTCTTGAATCATCAGATCATCCGAGGAATCTCCCCAATAGCTCCACTGCGCCTTCATTTTGTCATCGCCGTAGACATGATTGATCTGGCCAAAACCGTCAACCGTGAGAACACCCGACGAACCTGTAATTTCCATAACGACATCCCAACCTACGGGAGCAGATTTCGTCCGTGACCAACTCGTATCAATAACGCCAATAACGCCATTTGCAAACTTGACATGAACAAGTCCGGCATCTTCTACCTGAATGTCGTGGAACAGCGTTCCAGCCTCGCCGTACACTTCTGTCACATCACTGTTTACGAACCAGTTCATCAAGTCCATAACATGAACGGTGTGGTCCATAATAGCTCCGCCTCCGGACAGGGCCGGATCGATAAACCAGCCTCCCGGCATTGTGCCCCGGTTCATGCCCTTAATGGCAAGGATCTCCCCGATGGCTCCTGATTCAATTGCCTTCTTGGCTTCGACGATAGGGGGCAAGTACCGGCAAGGAAATGCCGTCATCAGTTGTACTCCCTGCTCTCGACAAACCTGAATCATCTGCTCCATTTCCGCTTTGTTCACCCCGAGCGGCTTTTCGCACAGAACATGCTTGCCGGAACGGGCTGCTTCGATCGTGAGCGCGGCGTGGCGGGAATTTTCCGCACAGATAACAACGGCGTCGATGTCCGTCCCGAGCAACTCGCGGTAATCGTCGTAATACGTAATGCCATCTTGCTGCACGATCCGATCGATTCGACTTCTCTCCTCATCATACAGACCGGTAACTGCAACCTGCGGGATCGTCTGCAGAGCGTTCAAATAACTATAGGCATGGCCATGGGCAAATCCAACCATCCCGACCCGAAGTTTACTCAAGTTCCGCTCCCCCTCTCTTCCAGTTGTACAGGCATTCCGGAGCGAATCGATTCCATAGCGGCCATAGCGATCTCCATCGCTTTCAAGCCATCCTCGGCAGTAACGATCGCTTCCTTGCCCTGCTGGATGCACTCGATAAAATGCAGCAGTTCGTCATAATAAGGATCATGTACGGCCGGACTCTCGTGGACGGAAACATTTTGGTAACCCGCGGTGGGCGGATTCGTATTTTTCCAGATCTTAAGAGGGGTTACCTCTCCCGTATGATAACGAACCATCCCTTTCCTTCCGGTTACTTCGATCGCCGTCGTGAAGGGGCCCGGATATCCCCAATGGGCCTCAAGGTTAGCGATTACCCCATTGTTGAACCGCAAGGTTACCAGCGCATATTCTTTGTTCTCCGTCCTCCGGCTCATGGCGAATACGGTGGAGACATCGCCAGCCAGACTGCGAACATAATCGATATCATGGATCATCAGATCCATGATAACCCCGCCGCTCTTGGCCGGGTCCACATACCAACCGCCGGGATATACGCCGAAACGTTTGGTGTGGATCAAGCCTAGACTTCCGATAACGCCGGCATCTACATTCCTTTTGATATCCCGATAGCTGGGAAAGAAACGTACGACATGGGCAATGAAGAGCCGGACACCATGCGCTCGACACGTCTCGATCATCTCCTGCGCCTCCGCCAGGCTTGAAGCGGCCGGCTTCTCGCATATAACATGGATGCCCAGGCTGGCTGCCTTTACAACAAAGGTTTTATGCAAGTGTGTCGGTAGGCACAGACTGACCACATCCGGCATTACTTCTGCAACCATCTCTTCAAACGAGGTAAAAGCTGTTGTTTTTCCAATATCCGCAACCGGATTCGCCAGCTCGGGCTGAACATCGCACACGCCAACCAATTTCACGTGGGGCATTTGGGTATAGTTGCGAACATAGAGTCTCCCCATTCCCCCGCATCCGACAACAGCCATTCTCACTGTATGGGTCTCGCCCATTTTTTCCACTCCTCGTACACCAGTTGCTTAACCGGCTTGGTTATATCGGTATTCATGATTTCTTACGCAACGCGCAATGCCGTATTGACATTTTGAAAGCCTCATCATAATAACGCAATCAGAACAGCCTCTTTTGTTGCATCCCCCTTACGTTAAACAATTTTAACCTAAATCAAACATAAAAGTTAAAATGTTTAATTTAAGTTAACGCGATTATATCCTGATCAATTCTTTGAGTCAAGATTTATATAGCTGTTCTTACAGCTTTCTGTTAATGGTTAACTGAATAAACAACGTTAAACAGGTACTAACCGGTTCCGATCTAGATTCCCGCTTATTGGTTCGGTACAATCGTCTGCATAACGTCGCCGATACACGCCGCCAATAAAGCTTGGCCTGCAGCCGTCGGATGGACGCCGTCATCTGTGCCGCTGTTCTCCACCGTGCGAAGCAGGTCGCCTAGCGCCCCGCCTTGCTGAATATAGGTTTGCCAACACCTTGCAACATCGGCCAAAGCGACACCTAGAGATGCCGCTTGCTCGATAATCGCTTCGTTGTACACATCTATCCACCCTTGCGCGCTGTCAGGGTTGCGATACCATCCCATCGGATGCCGACGGTAATAGTAGCTGTCCGCATCGCCTTCGATGATTGGGTTGATCGTGCACAGCACCGGTACAGCTTCGGCGGCACGCAGCTTGTCGATGATCGTCGCCAAGTTGCTGCGGAATTCGGCCAACGGCGTCTTGGCAACGCCATCCTCCTCCATCACATGGTCGTTCATGCCGAAGGCTACGATACATATGTCCGGACGTTTGGCCAGCACATCGTTATCGAATCGGGCCAAACCTTGACCGGTCGTGTTGCCTGGGACACCCGCGTTGATCGCCTCGCATTGAAACCGCTTGGCAAGCTTATATATATACGTATCGCTCTCAGCTATATATTGTCCTGCGGTAATGCTGTCTCCGAATGCGGCAAGTTTCATCGCTAGTTCCACCCTTTCTGTTCTTAAATAAACTCATCGCCGATGCTACAAATCGCTTGGTTCAGCCCGGCTAACCAATGTTCCTCTGTCATAACGCAAAGTATAACTCCATTTCGGTCCATACAGATTGTCCCGCAACCGCTCCAGCCGCGAAATGTTCCGCCATTACCTCATGCCAATTCAAAGGCGTATGATCGGTCGCCAACTTGCCGATACGGCTTGACTCCTTCAAGGCGGGAAGCTCGCAATATGAAAACAAAAGCTCCCCGAGAAGACCGATAGAGTAGGATAAATTAAAGCTCCCCGGATGTTCTTCCTGCTTCTGATAATGGTAAAATACGTAGCTGCTCACCATTTCCGGCTTCAGTACGGCAAACGCGCCTTTGCGCTCCTTCTTGTCCCGCTGCTGCCGGCAGCTTTGAACCTCTTCTAACGTCCCGTCGTAAAATACATTTGGCATTAGCGCTTGATAGGCGTCCTTCTCGCCCCCGCACGGCCATGGCACCAGCCACTGGAGAATTTCCGCGGGCCAACTCCAATCCTTGCTATCAAAAGAAGCTTCTACATATATAAATATCGCATGTTCGTATGCAAAAATACTGCAGGTTCCCGCACCTTGCCTCAAGAGAGCTTCCTTCCAGCCTTCACCTTCGCTTCGTAAGGCTTCCTGCAGCTGCTGCAGTTTCCCCGGTTTCACTTGTGCCCGGTACATCCACCTATTCACTCGCTGCAGCCTCCTCCGATTCGATGCCATAAAACCGGTAACCATTCCTGCAGCGTACTGCTTGACGCTCGGTCTCATCCCATTCTGCCGGCAACAACGCTTCGAACAGACGAATCGCTTCGTCGTATGTCCCGCCTTGCAGCGCAACAGGCCAATCGCTTCCGAACAGCAATCTGGAGGATCGGAATGTCCGCGCTAAATACTGCACATACGGTCGCAACATCGTGGGCCGATACCCTCCTGATTGCGTCAGCATGCCCGACAGCTTGACCATCGTGTGCGGAAGAGCTTCTATGGAGCGCATATCGTTCATCCATGCTGTCATTGCCAGTTCCTTCACAAGGGGGACGCCAAGATGATTAATCACCGCCTTTAACCGAGGTACAGCGTTAAGGCAGGATAACACGGCAGGCAACTGGTGGGCTCTAGCCAACAGATCGATGGGGAACTGATCCCTTTGAAGCAGTGCAAGCCGATCAAGCAGCAGCCTGCGGGCCTGCTCGCTTTTTTGCTCGAATTTGACGCCGTTTACGCGTATGCCGACAAATTTTCTCTTCGTACGGAACCTGCTGTAATGCTCCTCGAAGGACTCCTGCGTCAAATCAAGCCCGCCCACGACCCCTTTGATCCAGCGATACTGTTCAGCCAGATCCAGCATATACTCGATCTCCTCAACCGTTGAGGCCGCTTCTACAAGTATGACGCCTCCCACACCTTGCGCTTCCAGAACAGGCTCCAATTGAGAAGGGAGACGATCCTGGAATAAAATGTGGTTATGGGGAGCAATCCAGGAATACTCCCCTCGCTGCAGCTTCCAAAAATGGACATGGCTATCCAGGTACACAGACTGCTCTCTCGCTCCCTTCTTCACCAAAAACTCAATTCGTTGCCGCGCAACTTGCTAATCGCTTCTGCGAAGTAGTAATCGCCATAAATAATTGGAACCTCAATAAAATGTTTTTTGGGATAATTCGCCGTCGCCCTTCTGATCAAGCCTTCCTCGTCGGAGTCCTCCCATGTCGCGTAATGCTGATCCAGCATTTGTACGATTTCCGCTGCCTTCTGCGTATAGAATAAGGATTCCTTCTCCGGCACATGCCTCGCAAGCTCCAACAAACCGCTCGCTGTACAGGCCGCAGCGCTGGAATCCTGAATGGATCGCGATTCTGTCGGTGCTCTGAAATCCCAGGACGGCGCTTGATCGGGCCGCAACTGCGACAGGAAGAATGCAGCAGTCCGTTTGGCTGCCGTTAAATAACGAACATCTCTTGTATATCGATAACTAAGCGCAAACCCGTAAATTGCCCAGCTCGTGCCTCTTGCCCAGGCGGAATCCTCCGAATAGCCTTGCCCGCCAATCGCGCCGGCACGC
This sequence comes from Paenibacillus sp. MY03, assembly GCF_002165585.1. Taxonomy (NCBI): domain Bacteria; kingdom Bacillati; phylum Bacillota; class Bacilli; order Caryophanales; family Paenibacillaceae; genus Paenibacillus; species Paenibacillus sp. MY03. The sequence goes on from NZ_MXQD01000045.1 coordinate 50,480, forward strand.
TCTCCTGTCTCCGGATCGAATTGCACGATATGGCGTGCCGATCCATCCAGGCGTATAAACTCGCGCAAGGTCGTATTTGCATGTGCGACCGCAATATGGCGGAATCTTGGATCTCCCGTCGTCTCGGTAGCCCAGTAGAGAAGAGGCAGATTCATCATACAATCGATAATCGCCCAGCCGACGCGATCCTCCTGATTCCAGGCGCGGATAAATCCTCCCTTTGCATTGTATCTTCCTGCCAAATGACTGGCTGCGGTTAACGCTCTTCGCCTGGAAGCTTCATGTCCCAATAATTTATACTGGGCAATGGCAGTCGGCGTCCACATGAAGCCCACATCATGATGCAGCCCGGTAAAAGTGTGCAATGGCTCGTCCAGTTTCTCCTCGCAGGCTGCGGCGATAGATCTGAGCCGCTCATCGCCATTATGTTGATAAATCAGCCATAACAATCCCGGCCAAAAACCATTTGTCCACCAATCCGCAGCCTCATCGGTATAAATGCCATTAATAGAAACATACGGAAAACCGGCGCCTATTCTCCGACTCGTCCCGCTGATCTTATGGACAATTTTGTCCCAAATCTCGTCCGCCCATCGATTCGTTCGATCTCCTTGCAGCTTTATCACTTCCTTTTAACTTATGGTCTACTAAACGGAATCACTATCAGGATAATAAAAGTCTCCGTATCCGTGTATATCTGAGATGTGCTAAAATGCGGTTATATTGATCTAAGGTTGGGATGCCCTATGAAACTCATTCATGAAATGGATTTAACGAAAATACCTTTTCATCTTAAGTTTCATTATGCATCCTACTCCGATTCCCCGAATTTCTATCACTCCCATCAGGGTCTGGAATTGATCTATGTCCATGCAGGACAAGGTGATATTCTCATCAATCGTAACGTATATGAAATCCGGCCGAACAGTCTGTATATTTTTCAACCCTATCAATTGCATCGGATTCGTCTTCACGTCACTCCGGAAACGCCGTATATCCGCTCGAAGTTTTTAATGGAACCCGCTATCTTATACGACCGCCTTCAGCATCTGCCGTTGCTGCAGTTCTTTTTCTTGCAAATATGGAAGCATGAAATTGTTCAGCCCGTTATATTCGATATGGACAATAACCCCTATGTACTCGAGCTCATGAGAGAATATCAGTCCCGAATCAAGAAACCGTCACTCGATCCGGAAGCCCAAGAGGAGAGTTTTCTGTTTCTGACACAGCTATTCCAGCTGTTGAAAAACAACTGGCATACCCATCTGTTCGGGGAAGCGCCTGTTCTTGTACAGAAGAGGTCACACCATATGGCCGAACAGGTTATTCAGTTGCTGGAGAAGTATATACATGAACCTTTGGAGCTTGATCGCATTGCGGCTGAGATTCATGTCACCAAACATCACCTTTCGCGCCTGTTCAAAAAAGCAACCGGCAGCACCATCAGCGAATATATGACTGTTCTCCGAATTCAACGGGCTCGAATACTGCTAGAGACGACCGGACAGTCTGTAGAACAGATTTCACAGGACATCGGTCTCGGCAACGTATCCTACTTTTGTGAAATATTCAAAAGGGAAGTAGGGATGACGCCGCTGCAATATCGTTTATTTCTGCTCAAGCATCCTTGAAGTGAACGATTGTACTCGACAAAGGGTGATTGATTCCCGCAGCCTATCCCTGTCCCAGGAAGCGCCGGTCGTTTCCCTTTTCCGACTTGATAATCGAATTGCCTGCCCTGACTACCGTCGAATGCTTTCGTTCCGGGTGGCTAACACCGATAATTTGCCATTATAGGGTCTTCGTATGTCGAAGCCGGCGCCTGTTGACCGGCATTTCTGAAATATTCCTCGCCGAGCTCAATAGTTTTCCCCCATACTCTTCCAATACCGACAGGTTCCTGCCATCGTCGCCATTGAATTGAAAGCGTTCTCTATAAAATTTGTTGAGGGAGATTTGTCGGATGACGAGTCGGCCATCAGCGCAAAGCCGCGCTGGGCCTGCATTTGTATGCCACATGACAAGGCGCGCGGCGCTCTGCCGCTTTGTCGGAAAAAACTTTGGTGCGACTTACGATAACTGACAAACTTTATAAGGATGAGCCCCTATAATGGGGAACACATTACATTCGGATAAGGTGGTGTCTTTCATGAAGAAGGAGAATGCGCTTGGCAGATCCGGGATGAGGCAGGGGAGCTTCGTCCACAACCTGAAGGAAAAGGCTGCGGAGTGGAAGGCTGCAAAAGGATTTATGAATATGCTGATGGCAAAAAAATGGACGTTCCTGCTTGTTGCCGTTGCTTTTTTGCTGGGACGAGCCGTCATTCTGGAGTCGCTGATGCCGTTTGCCGTCGCTTATTTCGCAGTCATCTACTTTATGCGAAGGGACATCTACCCGTGGATTGCGGCGTCGCTCGTAGCCGGCAGCTGGCTGGCAGCCGAACCTGCGCCGTTATGGATCGCGATGGAGATCGCCGTCATGTTCTTATTGTTAAAGGCGCTCGAGACATACGAAAAAGCGGAACTATCAACCGCTCCGATTCTGGTCTTTATATCAACGCTGCTTGTCCAGCTGTTTAGCGTGTTTATCGGCGACAGCTTAAGCTGGTACAGCTTTATGCTCGTCGTTGTCGAGGCTTCGCTGGCCTTCGTGCTGACGTTAGTCTTTATCCATGCGATCCCCGTATTGACGATGACGAAGAAGTCGGCAACGCTCAAGCATGAGGAGATCATCTGCGTCATGATTCTGTTAGCCTCTGTCATGACGGGGGCCGTCGGCTGGATCCTCTATGGCATGTCGGCAGAGCATGTCATGTCCCGTTACCTGCTGCTTCTGTTCGCGATGGCAGGCGGCGCGCCGCTTGGCGCATCCGTTGGCGTCGTGGCTGGCCTCATCCTGAGTCTGGCGGATTTCAGCGCCATTGTGCAGATGAGCATGCTCGCATTTGCCGGTCTGCTCGCCGGTCTGCTGCGGGATGGCGGGAAGATGGCTGCCGCGTTCGGCCTGCTGCTCGGCACGTCGATCTTGACGATCTACATTGGCACCCAGTCCGATGTCATGAACTCCACATGGGAGTCGGTCGCCGCAGCCACCTTATTGCTTCTTACCCCGCGCGGCGTCATTCGAACCATTGCCCGTTATGTGCCGGGCACCAATGAACATGCGAAGTCGCAGCATGAATATGCAAAACGCGTACGGGAGGTGACGGCTGAGCGCGTCATAAAGTTTTCCGATGTATTCCGCCAGCTGTCGCGTACCTTCGGGCAACTGAATCAGAAGGCGACCGAGGTTAAGCGCGACGATGAGATCGCCAGCTTTATGAACGCCGTCGCGGAACGAAGCTGCTTCTCCTGTCATCGGCGCAATGCTTGCTGGGAGGACAAGTACTTCCACACGTACAATATGATGACGGATATGATGGCCGCCGTAGAGGAGAAGCGCGTGCCCGCGGCCAAGGATCATCCTCGTTCATGGACATCCCATTGCGGGAAGACGTCCCAGGTGCTCGGCGTAATGCAACATCAATATGAGCTGTATCAGAACAACATGCATTGGAAAAAACAAATTCTCGAGTCCCGTCAGCTAGTAGCGGACCAGTTGTACGGCGTATCCCAGGTTATGGAGGACCTGTCCAAGGAAATTCGACGCGAAGGTCAGACGCTTCATCTGCAGGAGGAGCAGATCCGGGAAGCAGTGGAGGGACTCGGTTTATCGATACAAGGCGTAGATATCGTCAATCTGGAGGAGGGAAATGTAGAGATCGAAGTGTACCACTCATTCGAGAGGGGCTTCGACGAATGCCGAAAAATCATCGCGCCGCTGCTTAGCGATATTTTGGGGGAGCATATCGCGGTCAAGTCGGAGCGCGAACCGGCGAAGCAAGGAGAGCCGTCGTTGGCGATATTCGCCTCGGCGAAGCAATTCGAGGTGGAGACGGGCGTAGCGGGCGCCGCCAAGGGCGGAGATCTGCTGTCGGGGGACAGCTTTACCTTGATGGAGCTTGGCGGCGGCAAGTTCGCGGTCGCGATCAGCGACGGCATGGGCAACGGGGAGCGCGCGCGCCAGGAGAGCAGCGCGGCGTTATCCATCCTGCAGCAGCTGCTGCAGTCGGGCATGGACGAGAAGCTGGCGGTGAAATCGGTAAACTCCGTATTGCTGCTTCGTTCCGCCGAAGAAATGTACGCGACGGTAGACCTGGCTATCGTCGATCTCTATACAGCTCACACGACATTTATGAAGATCGGCTCGACGCCCAGCTTCATCAAACGAGGGAAGGAGGTTATTCCGATCACGGCTAACAACCTGCCAATCGGAATCATACAGGATATCGACGTCGACTTTGTGTCGATGCAGCTTCAGCCCGGCGATACGCTCATTATGATGAGCGACGGCATCTACGATGCTCCGGGATATGCGGTGAACAAGGAGATGTGGATGAAACGGATTATAGGGGAGATGAGTACGGAGAATCCGCAGGAGATGGCGGACGCGTTGCTCGAGACGGTGGTTCGTTATCACGAGGGCGACATCGTGGACGATATGACGGTACTGGTCGCGCGTATCGACAAACATTTGCCGGAGTGGGCAACCTTCCGCTGGCCGGGCGTAAGCCGCATGGAACGGCCAAGGACGGTGAGCTAAGGGGGAGGATGACAAAGGAATGACAAAGGGAGAGCTGAAAAAGTAAATAGGGGGCTTGCGCCCTTCTTTGAAATTCAGTTCTCTACTCTGCTCTGCAAGGGGGCAAGTTTCCACTAGAATAAAGTGCGTCCTCAGCCTGTGAGAGCAATTTGACACTTTAGGGAAGGACAAGTAGGTGAGATGAAGCGGTTTATGGGGATATTGCGGTTAATGTGGATAGTGCGGTTAATGGGTGATATTGCACTTCATGTAGCTAGTGTAAGGCAATTGCGGGCGGTTAATGTGATAATGCGATTCACGTGGACATTGAGATTAATGGGAAAAGTGCCTTCTAAATTCGCTTCTAAACCGGAATTTGCGACAATAATGGGAAATTTGCCCTCTAATCACGAATGAAATCGCGACAGTAGGCCTGTCCGCTTGAATTAGTGGGAACATTTCCCTCTACTTCATCACTAAAAGGAATTGGCAATAAAGTAAAGGGACGTTTTACCCTTAAATTTGAGCGTTGTCTAGGCCAGGCTTAAAAAACTCAGAAGGGACATGCGAGAGTATACCGTTCTTCAAAAGCTGGCACAGTCGTTCGGCATTGAGCTAAAAAAGTTTGTGCCATCGTCGCATCCTCAAGTGACTTGGATTCTCTAACATTGCGCACAATATAAGGAATGCAAGACAACAAAAAAACCGCCTCGCAAAGAGGCGGTTCATTCACGATTCTTTAGGATACGGTGCGTTGAGCCGTCTTGGATGCTGTTGCATCGTTCAAGCCCAGCGCTTGCGCAGTTGTTGCATGTATCTCCTGGATCAGATCCGGATGATCCAGCAGCGTCTTGCCATAGGAAGGAATCATTTCCTTAAGCTTCGGCTCCCACGACTTGACATGCTGAGGGAAACACTTGGCGATCACTTCGAGCATAACGGATACGGCGGTCGAAGCGCCTGGCGAAGCACCTAGCAGAGCGGCGATGGAGCCGTCAGCGGCGCTGATGACCTCCGTGCCGAATTGCAGCGTGCCCTTGCCGGCAGCCGTGTCCTTGATAATTTGTACACGTTGCCCTGCCACGACAAGCTCCCAGTCCTCGCTCTTCGCGTTAGGAACGAACTGACGAAGTTCTTCCATCCGTTGTTCCTTGGACAACATAAGCTGCTTGATCAGATAGTTGGTCAGCGGCATGTTCTTTACTCCCGCGGCCATCATCGTCACGAGATTATGCGGCTTGATGGACGTAAACAAGTCCAGGTTGGAGCCGTACTTCAAGAACTTCGGCGTAAAGCCGGCAAACGGTCCGAAGAACAGCGACTCCTTGCCCTCGATGACGCGCGTATCCAGATGCGGCACGGACATTGGCGGAGCGCCGACCGACGCTTTGCCGTATACTTTTGCGCGGTGCTGCGACACGAGCTCCGGCTTGCGGCACACCATGAACAGACCGCTGACCGGGAAGCCGCCGATGCTCTTGCCTTCGGGAATGCCCGACTTCTGCAAGAGGTGCAGGCTGCCGCCGCCGCTGCCGATGAATACGAACTTGGCTTGATGACGCTCCACCGCATTGGTGGCTTCGTTGCGCACCTTGAGCTGCCAGGAGCCGTCGGCTGCGCGTTTTATATCGTCTACTCGATGATTATAGTTAATGTTTACATTCTGCGTAGCCAGCTGCTTGAACAAAATGCGGGTCAGGGCGCCAAAGTTGACGTCCGTGCCGGATTCGATCCGCGTAGCGGCAATCGGACCGCTCTCCGTCCGATATTTCATCATGAGCGGGATCCACTTCGCCAGTTGTTCGGGATCTTCGGAGTATTCCATTCCCTCGAACAGCGGATTCGCGGACATCGCCTGGAATCTCTTCTTCAGGAAGTTAACGTCCTTCTCCCCTTGCACGAAGCTCATGTGGGGAACGGGACTGATAAAGTCCTTCGGATTGCGAATGAGCTTGCGATCTACCAGATAGGACCAGAATTGTCTGGATACCTGAAACTCTTCGTTTACCTTGACAGCCTTGCTAATATCCATGGAGCCGTCAGCTTTCTCGGTTGTGTAGTTCAACTCGCACAAGGAAGCGTGACCCGTCCCCGCGTTATTCCACTCATTGGAGCTTTCCTCTCCCGCAGCGCTGCGGCGCTCGAATACTGTAATGTTCCAGTCCGGAGCGAGTTCCTTTAGCAGCGAGCCCAGAGTCGCGCTCATTATGCCGGCGCCAATCAGGATGACGTCTGTTTTCTTAGGTTGGTTGCTCATATATACCGTCCTTAATCCTTCATTTTTGCAGAAAGGATGTAGGCTTGTCTTCGTAGGCGCCTCGGGCGATGCGACGGGGCGCAGGCTAGTCGTACATCTTTTCCGGATCATTCATGACCTTATCTCTTAGTGTAACACTATTAGTAGTAGATTAAAATCATTGCGTCTACTTTTTTGTGAACTTGACTTGACAGATTGGTTAGGCTTCCACTTCTAGGATAGAATCGATCTTTTTCATAAGTGCGAGTATCATCATTCCCTGGAATGCGGTGATTCATTGAAGTTATTGTCGAAGATGATAAAATAGAACTAATGATTGTATAAGAGGTTGTTCAAAAAGTGAGCGAGGAGCAATATGGATATGAATACAGCGATAATTCCCGTCTCGAAATTGGAGGATGATTGCTACGATTGGTGGGCGCGCCATTCGCAAGTACTGGCAGAGCAAGGAGCCATTGATCCAGAGATTGTGCTGATCGGCGACTCGATTACGCATTTCTGGGGTGGTCAGCCGGAATCGGAGACGGTGCATGGCGAGCAGAAAGCATGGCAATCCGTATTCGCTGGAAAGCGCGTCCTGAATCTCGGATTCGGATGGGATCGAACCCAGAACGTGTTGTGGCGGCTGGAGCATGGCCAGTTGGTCGGGTTGTCTCCTTCGTGGGTCGTGATTAACATCGGGACGAATAATACCAGCGAAACAGCGAATGCCCGGGCAAACACGGCTGCGGAAATCCGCGACGCCGTACGTGCCATTTGCGATCGGGTTCAGGCGGAAGCGCCTGCAGCGCGAATTGTGCTGATGGGCGTATTCCCGCGCGAGGAACATCCGGAGCATCCGACAAGAAAGTTAATTTCGGATATTAATGTCCTCTATAAGCAATTTGCAGAAGAACGCAATTATGTATTCCTGGATATAGGCTCGCTTATGTTGGATAAGGACGGGATTCTGTCGCGAGAAATCGCGTTCGATACCTGTCATCTGACGGAGAAAGGATATAACATCTGGGCCGACGCGCTTCGTCGCGTGCTGAGCTAGGTTCCAAGAACCTCATCCCCGCTTTAATGGTGATGAGGTTTTTTTGTTGAACTTATTTATCCTTGCAGCAAACTTTCCGTCAACATGCTGGGTAATACTTATAAGAACAGCACGAAAGAGGTGATGAGAGTTGGATGGTGAGATCATTAGCCGGGTCATCCAAGGCGACCGGGATGCGTTCCGATCGTTATACGACGAATACTTCGACTATGCGATGCGGACGGCGATGCTCGTGACGAAACATAGCGAACGTGCCAAGGACGCGGTGCAAGAGACGTTCCTCCGTGTGTATCGCAACATCTGGCAATACGATTCTTCGAAGCCGTTCAAGCCGTGGCTGTACTGTATTCTGCTAAGAGAGTGTTACCGGGTGATGGAACGGGAAAAGAAAGTGGTGCCGCTGGCCGGCGAGCTGGAGCTGGAGCGGGTCGGAGTAGAGCCGGAATTACCGGATACAAGCCTCGACGTGTACGATGCCTTGCAATCGCTGCCCGATATGTATCGAATCCCGCTTATATTAAAATATTTGCACGATTATTCGGAGAAAGAGATAGCCGACACTTTGGAGCTTAACGTCAACACGTTAAAATCGCGCCTGCTCAAGGGCCGCGAGAAGATGAGAGACAGACTGGGAGGGGAGCCGCATGGATCAAAAGCATAAAGAGCAATTGCTCAAGAAGTCGGAATATCCGGACACATGGAAGGACGATATTTGGGGCCAGCTTGAAGCCCGCCTCGATGCCGAGGAGGGAGCGCAAAAGAGCTCTTCTGCAGGAGATAACGGGGAACAGGCCGGCGGCGGCACGGTGCATCATGATTCTATCACCGGACGGAGTCCGAGCCTGGGACGCGCGAATAACAGAAGCAACAAGACCAAACATAAGGGGATGAGAGTCATGAAAATCGGATTGGGAGTTGCGGCTGCGGCCGTTGCCTTGACAGTGTTCCTGTCGCTGCCTGCGGGTACGGCTATGATGGATAGCGTGAAGAACTGGTTTGAGCCGGAGAAAAAAATCGAAATCGACGTCGAAGGCCAGAAGGAAGAGACGAACGGCCAGGTTCACGTCGACAAGACAAGCGACTACGCCATCTACTACGACAAGGATCGGTATAAGCTGGTGGAAGGCGAGGACAAGGATGTCATTACGACGATCGATCCGCTGCCGGAGAAATATCCGGAGGTATCGCTTACGATCGAGCAAAAGGCTGAGGTGCTGCCGGAGCAGCTGGCGAAGGAGCTTGCGGAGCAATTGCAGGGCGAATACGATCGGGTCGATGCCATCGAACGCGTGACGGCGCCGGTGGACGGTTACCTCGTTCATGCGATCGACGGTTCCGACTGGGACAGCATGGTGACGAACGTCTATATCGTAAGCAACGGGAAACAAGGCAGCTTTATCCTGTCCTCGAAGTACTTCCTTGAGGCGGCAGAAGGACATGGCGCGCGCTTTACCCAGACGCTGGAACAGTTCCAGGTGTTGGACGGGGAGTAACGGGCAACGACAGAGGGGTATAAGATTTGGGCCTTATGAAGGGCGCGACAAGTCATTATAGTTAATGGAAAAGGTAGTGACTTTAGCGAGGAGGATAAGCAACAATGGCTGTCAATCCAACTGCATGCGAAGCGGTCCGTGCCACGCACAGGTTTAACCATGGTTTGTCGAAAGACACATTTCGGGCGGCGCTGGATTTCGTCATGAACCGAATCGACCATCATCTGGAAGCGTTCACGGATCGTTTCCCTTCCGCCCACAGCGTCGATCAGGTTTACCAGCCTGTCGACAACGCAAGCCTGGACTATTACTCTGACTGGACTTCGTCGTTCTGGACGGGGATGGTGTGGCTCGCCTATGAGCTGACAGAGGAACCGAAATACCGGGACGTCGCAGAAAGACATGTAGCCAGCTTTAAGACTCGACTGGAAAAGCGGGATATACTGAATCATCATGATATCGGTTTCTTGTATTCCCTGTCCTGCGTAGCCGGTTATCGGTTGACCGGAAGCGAGGAGGCCAAACGCATTGCGCTGGATGCAGCCAAGCTGCTTTCCATGCGATTTCAGGAAAAATCGGGCATCATTCAGGTAAGAGGTTATCTGGAGGATCGCGGGCACAAGGAGCGGGGCGTATTTATCATCGATTGTTCGATGAATGTCCCTCTTCTCTATTGGGCGTCCACAATGACGGGCGATCGCACCTATTACGATAAAGCATACCGTCATATGAGCCAAGTCATGGAGCATATGGTGCGCGACGACGGATCCTCTTACCAGGTTTATCATATCGATGCCGATACCGGCGAGCCGACGCGAGGCTGGACGAGCCAAGGGCATGCCGACGAGGACTGCTGGTCGAGAGGGCAAGCCTGGGTCATGTACGGATTGCCGCTCAGTTACCGCTATACGGGAGACAAGAAGTTTATCGACGCTGCCAAACATACCTGCAATTACTTTCTAAATCATTTGCCCGAGGATCTGGTATGCAATTGGGATCTGGTCTTTACCGATCAGGATGGACAGCGCGATACGTCGGCAGCAGCCATCGCCGCGTGCGGATTGCTGGAATTGGCTCGTCACTTGCCTGTGTTGGATGAGGATCGAACGTTATACGAGAATGCGGCTTTAGCGATTCTGGGCTCGCTTGCGGCGAATTACACGACGGCGGACGACCCGGGATCCAACGGCGTGTTGGGCCATGGCGTATACTCCCTCCCGAAAAATCTAGGCGTCGACGAGTGCAATATTTGGGGCGACTATTTTTATATGGAAGCGTTGGTTCGAGTACTGCGCGATTGGAAACCTTATTGGTAAGACGCATGAACTCCGCTCTCTTTTTTCAAGAGAGCGGAGTTTTTTTGCAACGATTATGCATGGGATAATCTGGGGCTATAAGCTTTTAATAACTTCGAATATGTTTAATTCATTCATTAGTTTGACAACTTCTTTTGTTCTTTGTACGCCAAACTTCCTTAGTATACCATTAATTTGTTTTTTTATCGTTTCGACTTCTACGGATCTCATGTCTGCAATCTGTTGGCGGTTGTTCGATTGGCAGAGAAGCTTGAGAATTTCCAGTTCGCTGGGCGTCAAGGTCGATATGGTATTTAGCGCAGACATTAGGCGTGCCTCGGACTTTTTAATGCGAACCAGTTCATTCCGCAATTTTTTGGCAATGATGGGTCGGATCGGCGAGTCGTCATGGTACGCGGAACGGATGGCCTCAATAATCTCCTCGGGCGTTGCCGACTTGATTACATAATCTACAATGCCTGTTTGGAACGCCGCAAATACAATATTATCGTCTTCGTGCACCGTAAGCACAATGATTTTCGTATCGGGCAACGTCTCATGAATCACTTTCGCCGCTTCGATGCCAGCCAGAGGAGTCTCCATTTCGATATCCATCAGAATAATGTCGGGCTTGTAGCTCCGTGCGAATTCAACCGTGCTTTCGCCGGTGCTAAAGGAACCTCCAATGTCAAAGTCATCCTGGGTCTGAAGAATTCTCATCAGCCGTCTGCGATGAGCCTCCATATCGTCCGCGATCAACATTTTTATACGGTCCATTGTCCAAAACCTCCATAAATATGATGTCTAGACCAAGGGGAGAAAAAAGGTAAATGTCGTTCCCTTCTTGTCATTGCTCTCCACTTCGATCTTGCCGTTATGGGCGGTCACGATCTTGTGGCAATAGGACAAGCCGACTCCCCAGTTGCTGGAGGAGGCTTTCGTTGAGAAGAAGGGAGAGAACACGTCGTTGATATGCTCGGGCGGGATGCCGGGGCCGTTGTCCTGGATGGAGATAGCCCCCCATTGGTCCCGATCCTCTATCGTAATTACGATTTCTCCGTCCGACTGGCCTTTCAAGGATTCCAGCGCATTGGTAATAATATTGCAGCACACCTCGCTCATATGGGCAATATCCATGTAAGCCTTGCTTCCCAGCGACTCGCGTATCACCTGGATCGAAACCCGGCTGTCGGAACTGGCTAACGTGGCCAGCGCTTTCTCTACGGGAACGTGCAGCTTTGCAAGCTCCATAGTTAACGAGATGCTGTTAAGTTTGCTTGATGCGCTGCTCAGCGTGTCATAGGACATGAGACAGGAGTTCATGATCAAATCCAGGCTGTACAAGGCCTCGCGGTCATCGGCCAGCTTCTCCTTTAAATATTCGGCTTCGGATTTAATGGCTAGCAGATGATTTTTAATGGAATGGGTAAACGCTTTTACGCCAAGCGAAGCGGTTTTGATCCGCTTGTTAATATCCGCATTGATATTCCGGTAATGAACCTCCATAGAGTGGTAACGCGAAAACGTGAAGATCATCGTTCCCAGAGCGACAATAGATACGATCGGGAAAATATTGATATCGTAAATAATATTGCTGGTTTGGGGCTTCAAATAGTTGTGAAATTCGCGAATGAATGTCGCCTTCACCAGCACCTTCGGGGCCCAATAAAACATGATCGTATGGATAACTGCCACCGGAATGAGACAAAGCAGATGGTAGAGCATATACCTTCTCAAAAATTTGACATGCACGTTTTTAAAGAAGTGGATAAATAAAAGCAGGAACGCAACGATAACGACGCCGTGCTTCAGGTATAAGGAGACGGCGTTAATGGCATCGCGAATCTCGTTAAAAGCAAGCGTCTGGGGATATCCGGCGTCGTAGTAACGGTTTTGCAGCGACAGGTTGATGGCGGGGTCAAAATAAAGCAACTGAAGCAACGCCAGGATGCCGATCGGGATATAAATCGCCAGATTTTTTAATTTCCTTCTGCTCATCGTATAGGAGACCGAGAAGAGCAAAAAGGAATAGCTGAACAGAATGACGCCCGCATTCATCAGCCGAATTTGCACGCTGGGGTTGAAGTTTTCCAACACAAGCCTGTTCCAGGACCCCGGGCTGAAATCATAAAATTTGCTCACGACCTCAAAATATACATTAAAACTACTAATATAGAAAATATATGAAAAAAATGATAATAACCAGCCGATAATAATCCCGTACAAAAAATAAGTCGATAAACTGTTAAGCCTTTTGTAAGTAAAAGCAATGGTTAGAAGCAGCAAAACGATGGATAGATAAATCAAAGGATTCGTCGCCTCCTGCAAAGGGGGTATAAAAGATTCAACTTATTTTCCACAATGGTATGCGCTTACAATGTGAATGAGAGGAAGTATAACACCTTGAGAGGGGATTGTAAAATGAAAAAGAGATGGTCAAATGTTCTAGTTCTTGCACTAATTACCGGATTATTGGCGGCCTGTTCGTCTAATGGGGGATCAAACGGCTCTTCCGCCGGCTCCACCCAATCGCCGCCATCGAACACTGGCAAGGAACAATCGGCTGGCGAAGGGAAGTCGGAGGTTGTAAACTTCACAATTCCGGTCCTGCCGGATGACCTGGAGGCATTCCAAACCGTATATAAAGAGTTCGAGAAGGAATACCCGAACATCAAAATCGAATTCATCACATTCCCTGCAGGACAGTTCTATTACGAGAAGCTCAGAATTCAATTGTCGGGCGGCGTTGAATACGATCTGTTCGGCGGCGTATTGGACTCTCTGGTCGATACGGGTATCATTGAACCGCTTGATGATCTGATCAAGGCCAACAACATGGATGTGTCGGGATTCGGAGAGATGTTCGAAGGGATGAAAATCAACGGCAAATCTTACGGGCTTCCTTACCGGAAATCCAACTGGATGTTGTATTACAACAAGGATCTGTTCGATCAGGCCAATGTTCCGTATCCGGACGAGGACATGACCTGGGAAGAATTCCGCGCCACAGCCAAGCAATTGACGAGCGGATCGGGTCAAGACAAGATCTACGGCGCTTACCTGCATCAATGGGCTCAAACCTGGTACATGCCGGCGGTCCAGGGCGGAACAACCATCATCGACAAGGATTTGGAGCCGTTCCGGGATGCGCTGCAGTTCCGATTGGATCTGGAGAAAGACGGGTCGATCATGAAGTGGTCGGAGCAAATTACGACCGGAGCGCATTATAACGCCGCCTTCCAGAAGGGAAATGTGGCCATGAATCTGATGGGCGATTGGCATGTTGCGCAATTGAGGCAAGCGGAGGCGGAAGGAAAGATCAGCTTCGATTGGGATATCGCGCCGCTGCCTCATCCGGAAGGGGTGGAAAGCAACACGACGCTGGAGCTCCCGGTTGCGCTCATGATCAATAAAAATTCCAAACACAAAGAAGAGGCATTCAAGGTTGTCGAATTTATGACCGGCAGCAAAGGCGCGGAAATTTTTGCCAAGCAAGGTTATTTGACGGGATTTACGAACGATGCGGTAAGAGAGGCGTACTCCGGAGACGGGACGCTTAAGCCGGAGCATATCAACTACTTCAATGATGCCAAGGCGGTTCCGGAATATCCTATGCTGCCGGGCGTGAAGAACATTATCGTAAACGGAATCTTTAAGCAAGAGGGAGAGCTTGTCTTCGTCGGCGAGCAAACGCCGGAAGAAGCGGTAGCCAAAATCGCGGAACGCGTAGCGAAGGAATGGGGCGGCATCTATGCCGACCAGTTCTCGATTGACAAATAAAGCGGCATATCCAGGACGGAATATGTAAAAACGGATATCAATGGGCAAGCACGGTTATTGGATCAGGCTTGCCCGTTGATCAAGGAGTGGGTTCAACTTGAAAATCAAAAAACAAAGAACGATGACGCAGCGCAACAGGCTGACGGGATATATGTTTTTGCTTCCGAACATTATCGGGTTTGCGCTTTTCGTATTCGTACCCGTTATAGCTTCCTTCTTGATGAGCTTTACCGAGTGGAACGGCTTTGGACCGTTTAAATTTGTGGGTCTCGACAATTACCTGAAACTGTTCGATGATGACAACTTCAAAATTTCGTTCATGAACAGCATGATCTTTACGATTCTATCCGTACCGCTCACGCTGTTCCTGGCATTGATCATATCGGTATGGATGAACGCCGGCATCAAATTCGTCAAGCTGTTTCGTACGGCGGTGTTCTTGCCCTATGTCACGGCAACAATCGCCGTAGCGGTCGTGTGGCAGCTCATTCTCAATCCGTCTATGGGGCCGGTCAACCAGATGCTGCAGGCGCTTGGCGTCACGGAGCCTCCGGGATGGTTCTCTTCGTCCGCATGGGCGTTAATATCGGTTGCCATCGTCTATATCTGGCATTCCATCGGCTACTACATGGTGTTGTATTTAGCAGGACTTCAAGGCATTCCTGATCATTTATATGAAGCGGCGGAGCTGGACGGCGCGGGGCCGATTGCGAAGTTTTTCCGCGTAACGCTGCCTATGCTCTCTCCCATTATCTTTTTTACCGTCATTATCGGCGTCATTAATTCGTTCAAGGTATTCGACTTTATCTATGTGCTTACCCAGGGTGGGCCGGGTCGATCCACGCAGGTGCTTGTGTACACGATCTATAATGTGGCGTTCAAGCAATTCAGCTTCGGCTATGCGTCCGCTATGGCCTATGTATTGTTCCTGGTCATTCTTGTGTTCACCTATGTACAGTTCAGAGGCCAGAAGAAGTGGGTGAACTATTAATGAGAGAAATGGAGAGAGACAGAATGCCGCTTCCGCTCGCAGCTAACAAAATAAGTCGTTCATCGATGAAGCGTGCCCGGAAAATCAAGCAGCTTTCGCTTTATTTGGTTTTGGCGCTCACGTCCGTGTTTATGATCTTGCCCTTTATTTGGATGATCTCGGCGTCGCTCAAGGCAGAACATGAAATATTCGGTTTTCCGATCAAGTGGATCCCGGAAAAGTTTTATTGGAGCAATTACGCCGATGTTTGGACCACGATTCCGTTTCATCTTTATTACTTAAATACACTCAAAATCGTAGTTATTACCATTGTTATTTTGCTTTTCACTTGTTCCATGGCGGGGTATGCCTTCTCCAAAATCAAATTTCCGGAAAGAGACGGCTTGTTTTTTGTTTATTTGGCCACGCTCATGATTCCTTACCAGGTCATGATGATTCCGCAGTTCGTCTTAATGAAACAATTCGGCTTGATCGATTCGCATTGGGCGTTGATCGTGCTGGGTGCCGTGAGCCCGTTCGGCGTATTTTTGTTTCGTCAATTTTTCTCCTCCATTCCGGATGAGCTGCTGGAAGCGGCCAGAATTGACGGGCTTAGCGAATTCGGCGTTTACTTGCGCATTATATTGCCGCTTACGAAGCCGGCTATTGCGACACTCGTTATTTTCTCGTTTATGCATACCTGGAACGACTTTCTCGGGCCGCTCATTTATTTGACCTCCGATCATCTGTACACGCTTCAACTGGGCATGCAGCATTTCATAGGCGAATATACGACGCAGTACGCTTTGTTGATGGCGGCAGCGGTGTCCTCCATTATCCCGACCATTATTGTATTCGTGGCGGCGCAGGATTATTTCGTAAAAGGCATCGTAGGCTCAAGTGTGAAAGGATAACGGAAGGAGGCGCGCGAATGACAAGGCAACGGCCGAATATCATCTATATTTTTGCCGATCAGTGGCGCAGGCAAGCCGTCGGATTTATGAATGAAGACCCGGTATTCACGCCGCATATGGACCGATTTTCGAAGGAAGGGCTCGTATTCACGCAAGCTGTAAGCTGCACGCCCTTATGCTCGCCGCACAGGGCTTCGCTCATGACGGGCAAATACGCGCTATCCACCGGCGTGTTTACCAATTGCAAAACGGGTCTGAACATGATGCTTTCCCCGGATGAAATCGGGATCGGCGACGTATTGAAGCGGGAAGGGTATCGGACCGGCTATATTGGGAAATGGCATCTGGATGAGCCTGAACGGAACAAGGCGGAGCAGCCCTTGTCCGGAGCGGACGATTGGGACGCTTACACGCCGCCGGGGCCGAAGCGGCACGGCTTCGATTATTGGTATTCTTACGGGGCTTCCGACGAGCATCTGACTCCGCATTATTGGATGGATTCTCCCGAGAAGATTAAGATCAGCGAGTGGTCTGTCGAACATGAGACGGACAAGGCGCTGTCTTTTATAGAAGAGAATTGCGGAGGGGAGACTCCCTTCTCGTTATTCCTGTCCTGGAATCCGCCTCATAGCCCGTTTCATCTGGTACCGGAACGTTACAAGCAGCTGTATGAGGGTACTGTGCCGGAGCGACGGGACAATGTCGTCATCCGGGAACCGTTCCTCGTGCATACGGGGGAGACCATTCCGGGCGGAGAAAAGAAATGGGAGGAGTACGCCAACCATTATTTCGCGGCCGTCTCCGGCATCGACGATCAATTCGGCAGGCTCATGGAACGGCTTGCGCAACTGGACATCGCGGAGAACACGATCGTGGTGCTTACCTCCGATCACGGCGAGCTTCTCGGCTCGCACGGCATGATGGCCAAGCATTCGTGGCATGAAGAGTCGATAGGCGTCCCGTTTATCATCAGATGGCCGGGGCGGATTGCAGCCGGCGCGACAACCGAAATTTTGAACACGGTGGATATCATGCCTACGTTGCTCGAACTGATGGACATTCCGGTACCCCGTACCGTAGAAGGGCATTCATTGGCCGCGCATATGAAGGAGCATGACGAGCTTGGCGGCAGGGTTACTGATGAAGCCGCAGGGAAAGACCGCAGGGCGCTGATCAGCGCCTATCCCGGACGGCTCGCCGCGATTACGGCGTTCCGGGAAGCCGGGCTCAATCATCTGGCATATGGCTGGCGGGGCATTAGAACCAAACGATATACCTACGTGGTGGATAAGGGTTACGCTCCGGATGAAGGCGAAGCGCGCTGGTTGTACGACTTGCAGGAGGATCCCGCGCAGCAACATCCGATTGCGTTGAAGCACGCGGCGGAGCATCCCGTCGCCTCGGAGCTGGAGAAAGAACTGAAGGAGCGGCTGGCCGGGATTAAGGATCCTTTCGAGATATGACAAAAGAATGATGCGCAATCGCGTTCACCGGCTAGAGCAGCCTGTTGCTGCGGAGCAAGTCCGCGTCGTCGTGGAAGCGACGGCCGGCTCGAAACATGCGCAAATTGTGGAGATTCGGGCATACGAATAAGAAGAGCGGAGCCGTGCCTTGAGGTGCGGCTCCTTCTTGTAATTATATGTATAAAATTTCGGGGTGGAGCGCGAGTTCAGTCGCTGTCGCTACGGCGTGCGTACGTGTGCGATAGCGACAACGGAACACAGAGCCCTTATTTCGGCGAATGTAGGGGGAACGGCAGGGCTGACGGAACTCAGAGACTTTATTGGTTGATGATAAAGGGGATGGAGCGCGATTGGGGTGGAATAAGAACGCTCAGTTCCGTAAAGGTACTCGAAACCGTTGATTTGGCGAAAATAACGTCGCTCAGTTCCGCACACCTGATTAGTTTGCTCAATAAGCCCGCTTTGTTCAAGTTTTACCGCCATAGGGCTTGCCTTGCAAAGCTGAAGGTCGCTCATCTCCAAGAGGCCCATCGTATATCGTATCGGACAATAGAGGGAAAAGCTCCTTTTAATCCGAGAAAATCGGCATATCGGCTCCGCTTAGAGGGAAAACCTCCCTGTATTCGGGGTGATTCGACCCAAAAACAGCGATTCGGGCAGAATTAGAGGTAGGATTTCCCTCAAAAGAGCAAGCAAGTTCGGAGACGAGGGTATTAGAGGGAGGTTTTCCTCTTGTTCGAGAGAACGAACAGACAGGAGTGACGCCGTTGCTTTTTTCTGGCACTAGCACAAAAAGGGGGGCTGTCCCAAAAGCCAATTTGTGATTTTTCGAGCCCCACGTCAAGTCGGATTTGACCGCCTACTTTGACTTTGACGGGGAGGGCTGACGGGGGCCGGTCTGTTGCCATGTGTCCAGGATCGCGCCCTAGGACATATTCGGCGGAAGACGCGCGAGCAGGGCATCCTTCCTCTAGCCCGTTTTGCCCTCCGCGTCGACTTGACGCAATCGGCGATATTCGGTCGGCGAGATGCCGGTCGTTTTTTTAAACAGACGGTTAAACGAGGTCACGTTAAGGTAGCCGACTTCCCGGGCGATGTCGCTCACTTGCCGGGCTGTCTCCGACAGCAATTCCTTCGCCTTCGCCATCCGCAGGCCGTTCAAGTGGTCGATGAAGTTGGTTCCTGTTTTCTCCTTGATGTAGGTGGACAGATAGGCTGCCGACATGTTCAGATCGTCCGCCACTTGCTCCAGGGAAATATCCGATCCGAATCCCGTCTCCAGGGAGTGCATGACCCGCGAGATGACGGGATCTTCGCCCGAGACTGTTCGCATGGACAGCGCGACGGCCACCGTCTCGGCCAATCGGGCCAGCTGCGAGCGATACTCCCCGACGGTATGGCAGACAGCCAAGTCCCGCCGGATGGAGCGGACCGTCCAGCCCACCTGGGGCTCCGCTTCGTTGCCCAGATGGCGAAGCTCGTCGGTCAGCATAGTCGCCAGTCCCTCCGCCACTTCATGGTATTGACGCACCGCGGCCCTGGATTGCCGCATGCGCTCCAGCAATTCATCGATCACGCCGACGGCCGCTTCGGCTTGCCCCGCTTGCAGGGACGAAGCCAGCTTGTCCGCTTCCTTCTCCGATAAACGAGGCGTCTCCGGCAATTCCCGCGGCGCCGTAATCAATTGCGTCTCTTCCTTCGGCAGCGCTTGTCCGGCCCAGCTTCTTACCTGCTCGTAAGCATGGCCGAATTGCGAAGCATGCTCGAAGCGGGAGCTGACGGCGATCGTCACCGCGCAATAGGCGGAGCTTTGGTCCAGCAGCTCTTTGACCTCGGCCAGCATAGCCGAGATGGGCTCCGAACGGCCGTCCCGGACGACCGTGAGAATCTGATGATGCTCTAGCTGGAAGGTATGCGAGCCCGGGCAATAACGCTCGACGGCCGTCCGGATATGCTCGCGAACGGCCAGCGAGGCGTGCTCGGGCCGGATGTTAAGCCGGGCCATCGCGTCTCCGCGGAATTTCAGCTCGTATAGAATCAGATCGTAGCTGCCGTCGGTCTCCGTCGTCATGAACTCCTTCCACTCCCCCAAATCCTCGTTGATGTTCTTGATCCGGCTCATGTAGCCATAGCTGGTCAATATGGAACGGTGCCGCTTCATCCTGCCATGTACTTCTTCTCTCTCCTTCATTAAATGAAGAATGCGGCTTTCGATCGCCTCGTATTCGCGAATGCCGCTGCCTGCCGCCGGATGCAGGCGCGAGGATTTCCCCGCCGCGGCGGCAAGCAGCCGGTCAACCGGTTTCTTGATTCGCCTGCTGAAGTAATGGGAAACGGCGGTCGCCAGGAGAAGCGTGCAGACGAACACGGCCGCCGACCACCAGAACCATTGGCGCAGCTCGGCTGATGCCGTCGCGTAAGGAATCGTCGCATAATACGACAGACCGTCGGCCGTCGTTGTTCGGAACCAATAGAATTGGTCGTGGAGCAGATGGTAGGACCCGTTATTGAAGACAGGGATATCTCCCTCCGGCAATCCGTTCTGGTACAACATTTGACCGTCGTTATCCGCAATAGCGATCGATTGGTCCGCCGCCTTGCCTGCGAAAGCGGACATGGCCTTGTCCACGTTGAGCAAAGCGATAACCTGATATTCCTCGCCCGGCAGCTTGAGGCTGATGGGCATAATAACGGGTTCGTTCGCCACGTCGGACGAGGGGAGAAAGCGCCGCGCCGGGAATAGGGTCAAGAATGACGGACTGCTCAGCTGATCGCGCCAGAAGGAATGGGAGTATGCCGGACTTGCATAAGCTCTCCCGAACATATCCGAGGCGGAGCTGCTGCCGTCCTGATCCACGGCGAAGTCGCCGATGCCGTAATGGACAATGATGCCTTCCAAATAAAACAACGGATTATAGGCGTCCGCGCGCAGCATATTGGAGATGCGATAGGCGGATAAGTAATTGGCTTCGTCCGCGCCGTAAGAGCGCAATTGCCGATTGAACTCGCGCACCGTGGTATCGTTATAAATCATATTCAGCAGAGCTTTCAACTGGGCGATATGCGTTTCATAGCGTTCCGAGACGTCGATTAACGCGCGATGATTGTTGGCGACGACGTCCTTCTGCAGCCGGGATTGAAAGAACGAGAACAACAAACCGTTAAACAGCGAAAACAAAACAATGATACATATAAAAGAGACAAGCAGCTGTCCGTACAGCGTGCGAGGTTTCGAAAAACGAATCTTCATCATAGAGGCATCTCCTTTCCCTGCGGAGCAAGAGGGAGTATCACGCAAGTTCTTCTATCGTATACGAAAGCGGCCCAAAAGGCTGTGACAGGCATGTTGAGTGTTTGTAAAAAAGGAATCGAAAAAAAGGATAAGCATCAAAAAAAACGTCGATTTCGCGGCAAATAGCCGCGTTATATCATAAATTTGCGCCTCATGCGGCCAAGCGGAGGCGGCGAGACGAGAAGGGATGATTTTAAGCGGTGAACGATAAGCGACACGGAAAGCGGAATTCGGCCATCCATGCCATTCTTCTTATTATGGCCGCCGTCCTGGTCTTGCTGTCAGGCTGCAGCGTTCGGGAGAGGCAAGCCGAAGGACAGCGGGGCGAGGGGCGGCAAGCCGATGAGGCAAGGGAGACGACGGAAGGAATGCCGATTGTCCGCGATCGAATCGCGCTGACGTTTTTCACCGGCCAGTCGCCGAATAATATCGGTCCGTACGAGGATAAGCAGGTATGGAAAAAGATGGCGGAGCGGTCCAATATGGACATCGACTTTCGGCTGATTCCCTTCGAGGTATTGGCTAACCAGCGGGCGCTGGCGCTCGCGGGGGAAGAATTGCCGGATGCGTTCTATTCGGCGAGATTGTCGTCCGCCGAGCTCTACATGTACGGCAGGAAGGGCGTGCTTATCCCGCTTGACGATTATTTGGCCGATCATGCGCCGAACTTTTATGCCTTGCTGGAGCAATATCCCGAGCTCAGGCAAGGATTGACCATGCCGGACGGCCACATCTATTCCTTCCCGTCCTTCTACGACCCCGAATTTCTGACCATGCTGGTCGGCATGCCGTTTTGGGTAAACGGAAAATGGCTGGAGCGGCTTGGCATGAAAGAGCCCGTCACGACGGACGAGCTGCTGGCCTATTTGCGGGCAGTGAGGGACACCGACATGAACGGCAATGGCGTGCAGGACGAGATCCCTGTAGCCAGCGTTGGCATTACGCCCCTGCTGGATCAGCTTAAGGGAGCATTCGCCCTTGGCAATCGCGGCATTGCGCATCGGTTCGTCGACGTGGATGAGGAGACGATCCGCTGGATGGATTATTTCTTCGGGGAAGAGGGAGCGACCTTGTTTTTTATGGGCGAGGAAGGGATTACCTATGACAAAAAGCCGGATGGCTCGCTTGTGTTCAAGGAGAGCATTGCGCAGGCGGAAGGCGGCTTGACGCTGGATCAGGCGCTGATCCCTTACGTCACCTGGATGGGAGGCAGCTATCCCGGCTTCGTATGGGAAGCGTACTTTCAAGGATCGGAGACGAGACCGGAAGCGATGGCGTCGGCGGAAAAGGCGAGACCGTACATCCCAACCGAGGTATGGGGCCGATTCAACTTCACCGAAGAGGAGTCGCTCTGGATGTCTACGGCGGGACAGGACATTGAGCGGTATGCGAACGAGGCGGAACGCGAATTCGTAAACGGCACCCTGCCATTGAGCGAGTGGGAGACCTACGTGTCGAGGCTGGAAGCGATGGGGCTGGATCAATACATGAATATTTATGAACAAGCCTACGAGAGATATGAAGCTACATTACGATAACGATTGGGAGCGTGTAAGATCGTGAAAGCAATGAACGCGAGACATTGGAAAAAATGGCTGTCGGGAGCGACGGCGGCGACGCTGCTGCTCGGTGCCGTTCCGGCTCCTGCGCCGGCAAGCGCGGCTCCGGATGCCCCCAAGCTGATGATTACGGAACTCGTGCCGGATACGACGAATCTGCCCGGAGTCTCTACGGACGGCTACGAATTTATCGAAGTTTATAATAACAGCGATTCCCCGGTCGACTTCCGGGATTACTCGCTAATCTATCATTACATCGACGACAAAGGGGAAAAAACGACACCATGGCCGCTTACCTTGCCGGACACGGCGACGAGCATCCCGGCGTACGGCACGATCGTGCTCTGGGTCATGAACGCGGCCAACACCAAGGAGCCTGTGGCAAACTTCAACGGCGAATACGGCGTACAATTGACGGAAGGCGTATCGCTGTTCCGCGTGAGCGGCGGAGGCGGCATGAGCAACAGCGATCCGCGCGACTTGATCATCAAGGACGGAGAAGGCAATGTCGTATCGTCGGCATCCTATCAGGACGATAATCAGACAAAGCCGAACAAGGGCATTTTTTATACGTATCCCAAAGATGGAAGCACGGCTATGGTCATGATGGATGGCCCGGGAACGTTGGCTGCAACGCCGGGCTCCGTAACGAAGGATCAGGTGCCGGACAACGGCCAGGCCCCCAACCTGCCGCCGGTTATCGGCCATGCGCCGGTTACGGAAGCGACGCACGAGTCCGATCTGCTCATTACGGCGACCGTCGAAGATCCCGAATCGGCGGCGGTCACGGCAAGCGTCTACTACCGGAACGGCTCGGACGGCGTCTTCGCCAAGCTGGATATGGTGCCGGATAACGGCGTCTTCGCGGCTTCGATTCCGAAGTCCGCGCTGACTTCGCCGCTGCTCCAATATTATATCCAAGCTTCCGACGGCGTTACGGCGGCGACGACCCGCACTTACGACGTGGCCGTGGAGACGGACGATTTTGACTATAGCAAAGTGCCGCCCGTCTTGATTACGGAGCTGGTGCCGGACAGCGAGAACGTAAGCTCGACGGTGAGCAGCGACGCTTATGAATTCGTAGAAGTATACAACAATACGGATAGAGAGCTCGACTTCGCCAACTACGGTCTCTTCTACCGCTATCCCGACAAGGGGCCGGCCGGAGACGTGGCATGGCCGCTGGCGGAGAAGGGCAAAGTCGTGATCCCGCAAGGGGAATCCATCGTGCTCTGGATTACGAATCCCGCCAACGAGTCGACCAAGACGGCCGCGGATTTCAACGCCAACTACGGCACGGCGCTGGAAGTGGGCGTGAATCTGTTCCGGACGGAAGCCGTGGACGGCATGGCCAACGGCTCGGCCCGCGACCTGATCGTCAAGAACCTGCTGGGACAAGATATCGTGGTCGCTTCTTATCAGAATGACGATCAAACCAAGAAAAACATGGGCATCTTCTACTCGTACCCGTTTGACGGTACAGCGAGCATGCGCATGCTGCCGAACCCCGGCACGGTTGCCGCGACGCCGGGAACGGTAGCGGCCGAGCAGACGCCGGCGGTGCCGGTTCACCTGCCGGACGGCTCGGAGAACGAGACGCCGGTTATCGCGAATATTTCGCATGCATTCGTAGCCGGCGGCCTGGAAATCACGGCCGACGTTACGGATCCCGACGGTTCCGAGGCGCCTCAGGCCAAAGTATTCTACCGGACGAAGTCGCAATCCGCCTACGCCAGCGTACCCATGAATCCTTCGGGCGGCGAGTACAAGGGACTTATTCCGTCTTCGGTACTCGTCGAGGACGCGGTCTATTATTACATCGAAGCGGCGGACGGCCTTGGCCGGACGACGTCCGAAGAGACCGAGGTTAAGGTGGAGCTCGGCGACTTCGATCCGCAATCGGCGCCGGAACTGCTGATTACGGAATTGGTGCCGGACTCCGAGAACGTGGGCAGCGGCGACGGCTACGAATTCGTGGAAGTATACAACAACACGGACGGTCCCGTGAACCTTAAGGATTACCGCATGAATTACCGGTATACGGATTCCGGTCCATCCGCCGACGTTATTTGGCCGACGGACAAGGAAGACGTCGTGATTCCGGCGGGCGAGACGGTCGTCTTCTGGGTCATCAACGCCTACAACGGCTCTTCGACGGCAGCCGATTTCAACGCCAACTACGGCAACGCCGGATTGACGGAAGGCGTCAATCTCTTCCGGATGTACAGCGACGGCATGGCCAACGGCGGCAAGCGCGGCATCGTGATCGCGACGAACAGCGGCATCGAAATTTCGTCCGCGTATTATGACAATGACGAAGAGACGAAGGCGAACATGGGTATTTTCTACAAATACCCGCTGGACGGCACGACCACGATGATCAAATACAGCGCGGGTCTCGAATCCGCTACGCCGGGCAAAGTGGCGTCGGAGCAGATTTCGTCGATTCCGGTGCAGGTGCCTGCGGACAACGTTAATCCAACGGCTGCGGATTTGACGACAGTCGCTACGATCGACCAGTCGAGAAACATCGACCTCGTCGCGGACGCGAAGGACGATCGCATCGTCAAGACGGTGGCGCTGTATTACAAGGACAATCGCAAGGAAGATTATACAAAGCGTTATCTAAAGCGGAGCTACAACGATTCGTTGTATCGCCAGACTTTGTTCAGCCCCGAGCTGATCGGCCGCGATTACATTGACTATTACTTCGAGGTATCCGACGGCACGAATACCGTCAAGACGGCCACGAAGCGGGTCGACGTAACGGGAGGTCCCGAGCTGTCCGATCTGCGTCTTAACCTGAAGGAGAACGAGGTCGTCTCCGGGGATCTCATCCTGCGGGGAACGGGCAAGGACGTGCCGTGGAACGAGTTGACAATGTCCGTCGACGGCAACGAGTTGTCCGGCGGCACGTATGCCGCTCTGGAGAGCGGAGCGTTCTTCGCTTTCGAGACGCAGGGCGTCAATTATTATTTCAAAAACGCGGTCGTGGCGGACGGGGAAATTATTCATACGTTCCTTGATCCCATCGACAGCTGGTCGACGCTGACCGTGCCGATCTCGGCGGACTCCCTGAAGGAAGGGGACAACGTGCTCTCGATCTACGCCGGCTCCAAGTCGGGACCGTTCGACGATCGTCCGGAAGAGAACAAGGACGACTTCGAGATCCGGAATATTCGTCTCGTGCTGGCGGACGGAACGGAGCTGTACGATCCGAAGTTCAGCAATCCGCAGCAATCGCTTAAGATGGGGGACAGCGCGGGCAAGCACGAATTCCTTGACTTCACGTTCACGCTTGAGGCCGAGAAGCTGGCTTCCAAGGCATACGTTTGGCAGACGGCGGGCATCGAGGACGGCGATCACGTACTGACGCTGAGCCATCCCGATTACGCAACGTTGACGCGCAACGTGAAGGTGGATAATACGGCTCCTTCCATTGTGCCATCCGTAGAGGAAGGCAAGACGTATCGCGGCGAATTCGATCTGGATGCCTTGGTGACGGATGCTATCGCGGGCCTGGAAGCAACAACGGCTACGCTGGACGGAACGTCCGTCGCGCTTCCTTACGCCACCTCCTCGGCGGCGTTGACTCCAGGCGCCCATACTTTTGTCGTGAAGGCTGTCGACAAAGCAGGCAACGAGACTTCGTCTTCCGTAAGCTTCGAAGTGCCGGACGAGAATCCTATCGCGCCTGAGGTTGTCGCGCCGCTCCACAATGCGGGCAATATCGGAAATGCGGCGACGCTGACCGTCAAGGCGAAGGATCCGCTGGGCGATCTCATGCGCGTCATGTTCTTCCGCGGCTTCAACTATGACGCCAATGCGTCGGCCGGCTTCCAAGGGTACCGCGGCGCGTCAGATACGGAGCCGCCGAAGCGGGAAGTGCCGGGCGGCGAGAAGGCGTTCACGGCGGATGATTACGAGGCGATCGAAAGCGAGGACGGCAAGTATCTCATCGACGACGCGACGGAGCAATTCCCGTACCAGCGATTCGAGATAACGCTGGACGCCTCGGTGAAGGACAGCGATCTTGTGGACATTCGCTGGAAGGGCAAATCGCTGGAAGGACGCAAGGTTAGCTTGTACGCATGGAGTTCGGCAGATGCGAAGTGGATGATGCTGGATTCCGTCATCGCGGGCAATGAAGACTTCGAGCTGGGCGCGGAGGTAGCGGCGGGCGTTTATCGTCAGCGGGCTGTCGAGGGTTCCGTCGATCCGGACCGTATCGCGCTCATGGTACAGGACGAGCTGCCGGTATCGAACGATCCGTACGACTTCTCGTTCGTCTGGATGTCCGATACGCAGTATTATTCCGAGACGTATCACAAGTACTATCGCGACAACGTAAAGTGGATCGTCGACAATCTGGACGAGCAGAAGATTCGCTATGTTATTCACACAGGGGATATCGTCGACGAAGCCGATCAGGAATATCAATGGATTGAAGCCGACACGAACATGAAGGTGCTTGACGATGCGGGCGTGCCGTACGGCGTACTGGCGGGCAATCATGACGTCGACCACCAGAAGGGCACGTACGACGAGTACTGGAAGTGGTTCGGCGAAGACCGCTTCGTGAACCAGCCGACCTTTGGAGGTTCTTACAAAAATAACATGGGCCACTACGATCTTATCTCCGCCGGCGGCAACGATTTTATTATCGTCTACATGGGCTGGGGCCTCGCCGACGAAGAGATCGAATGGATGAACCAGGTCGTGAAGGCTCATCCCAATCACAAAGCGATTCTTGCAATGCACGAATACCTGCTCGTATCTGGCAACCGCGCTCCGATCGCGGACAAAGTGTACGAGGAGGTCGCGCTGCCGAACCCTAACGTGTTCGCCACGTTGTCCGGCCACTATCACGATGCCGAGCTCAAGACGGACGAAGTGGATGATGACGGTGACGGCAAGGCCGATCGCAAAGTGTATCAAATGCTCGCCGATTATCAAGGCGGGCCGGATGGCGGCCAGGGCTACATGAGGCTGATGCAGTTCGACATGGCGAACGACAAGCTGCATATCAAGACATATTCGCCGACGTTGAACGATTACAACTTCTACGATCCCGCAGAGTACCCGAGCAAAGACGAGTTCTCGCTTGATCTGAATCTGGACGCGGAGACAAAACGCGTCGCGACGGATTACTTCGGCGTTCGCGTGTACACGGAGCAGAAGATTGGCGATACGCAAGCAACGGAGAGCGGCAAAAATGCGTCGGTGGCATGGGACAGCTTGGCCCATGACGCAAGCTACGAATGGTATGCCGTAGCGGAAGACGATTACGAGGGTCGTACTCGCTCCGACATCTGGCGCTTCTACACGGGCAAAGCTCCGGAGCAGCCGGGAACGGATCCGGGCACGAATCCGGGGACGGGTACGCCTCCGACAAGCGGCGGCAATGAAGGCGGCGCGGACGTGAAGGACGGCGTCATTACCGTCAAGCCGGGCAAGGCTTCGGACGGAAGCCCTGTCTTTAAGGTGAACAAAACGCAAGTGAACGAAGCGATTAAGAGCGCGGCAGAGAAATATGTCGATATCCAGCTGCAGGCGGATACTTCTTCGGAGGAACAGCTTGTATTGGAGCTGTCTGCCGAAGCGATCGAGGCCTTGCAAGAAAGCGGCAAGACGATTCGCGTCGTTACGCCTCGCGTAACGGTCGAATATCCGGTCGGCGCGATTCCTCAGCAGGCGGGAGAA
Source organism: Paenibacillus sp. MY03 (assembly GCF_002165585.1). Taxonomy (NCBI): domain Bacteria; kingdom Bacillati; phylum Bacillota; class Bacilli; order Caryophanales; family Paenibacillaceae; genus Paenibacillus; species Paenibacillus sp. MY03. The sequence goes on from NZ_MXQD01000045.1 coordinate 78,866, forward strand.
GGCTATGGTTTTGTACGACTGCGCGTCGATATCGGGGAGACAAAGCTGACGGAAGATGCCGTCGCCGACGCCATTAAGGATGACAAGGCGCTGCGCGGAACGGGCATCGTGTACGATCTGACCATGGTTTACGTTGGATCAGACGGCAAGGAAACGCCGATTTCATCGTTCGGCGAAGAGGTCATCGTGACGCGTACGCTGACGGCCGAGGAGACGAAGGCTATGGATCCGGAATACGCAGGCGTCTATTATCTGGACGGCTCGGGCGGAGCCGACTATATGGGCGGTTCGTTCAAGGGGAACACCGTAACCTTCCGGACGAAACACTTCTCGAGCTACGCTGTGATGGAATATCGCAAGACGTTCGCCGACATGAACGGCCATTGGGCGAAGGATTACGTCGGCAAGCTGGCCGCGAAGCATGCCATTACGGGCATTGACGGCACGAGATACGCTCCCGACCGTGACGTGACGCGCGCGGACTTCGCGGTTATCGCGGTGAAGGCGCTCGGATTCCTGGGCCTTGAGGCCGGACAATCCGAATTCCAGGATGTTGCATCAGGCAAATATTATGCGGCATACGTGGACAAAGCGCAGGAGCTGGGACTGGTAATGGGCTACGGCGGCCGATTCCGCCCGGAGGAGACGATTACCCGGGAGGAAGCCGCGGTCGTGCTCATGAGACTGTTCGCTTATTTGAACGAGGATGAAGCGGCAGCCGGCGACGAAGCTGCGTTCGCGGACATCGCGGAGGCGTCCCCGTGGGCGCGCGAAGCGATCGAAGCCGCGCAAGCGCTGGGTATCGTAGGCGGCAAGGGCGATGGACGTTTCGATCCGCATGCGGACGTGACGCGCGCCGAGATCGCCAAGATGATTACGCTGGCGATTCAATAACAAAAAGGGATGGTTCCCATGGCCGAGCGGTTGGCGGCGGCGGGGACCATCCCTTTTTTGGAGGAAATGAATAAGTTTTTCGCTTTCGTACCCGTTTAGATAAGAGCAACCACAAGCATTAAATTATTAATTCACAAAAATTTGAGCCAGGTATGACCTTCTGGAAATTGCCGGTTTAAAGAAGATTTCAGCCATGCTTTTTCTTGTGATAGAAGCGATGGAAGCATTGTTTGGAAATCATTATAATCCTTTTCACGTACTTGCGAACCACCGGCTTTATGAAGAAGTTGGATTTCGGGTCTCAAATAAGGTATGCCTTCATCGGTTCTCAAAAAAATTTCATCAACTGGCCTTCTAACTGATTTATTTCTCTTATAAATCCAAGAATTTTCGTAGGTATCAATTATCATAATCTGAAAAGCCCAAGGCGTTTCCTCGCTCTTGCTGACCCATATGTCATTTGTCGAATTCAAGTACTCTCCATCTTCCCAAAGTTCAAGCTTACCATTCTCCGCCTTGTATAACACCCAATCACGTTTTAAATACTGATAAGCGATTGATTGCTCATCACGTGTAATAATAATGTCTATATCACTATGTTCCCTTGTTTGCTTACGTAGATGCAAATCTAAAGCCCAACCTCCAGCGATAATCCACCGAAGCGGAATGCCAGAAAACATTTTATTTATTTCCGACACAGATAGTGGCATCCAATTACTTATATCCGTCCTCAAATCCAACCCACCCATATATTTTTCTAGTTTTAAATTCTTAATTCTGCACTTCCTGCGCGTTACTTCAAAGAAAAACGGCAGCCAATTATGTCTGGATACCGTCATGACAGGGGCGAACTATCGTTTTCCGTTAGGGTAATTTATTGATTAACAACTCATCGTCATTGGCTAGTCAATACGCTGCCAGCGTACAAAATGCTGTGCTTAATGGCAGCCCTATGCTTCGCTTTATTTATGAAGAAGGTGAAGTGATCCGTTTTATCAATTTAATTCTCTGTGTCCTTCGTGATAAAAAGAGCCCCACAAAATTGAAGATAGCGGAAAAATAAAGCGCCACAGTAGATGGGTTGTCTTTTTCATTTCCTTCTCCTTTCCAGGTGCTTAGCAAAGACACTAATAATACTATATACTCATTTCACCAAAATGAGACAGATGGAACTATCCTGCCCGTTACGTTCTCTATATGTTTCCCCAAAACGAAACGATAGTGTCTGTAGGATGAAGCTGCAGTCATTGCATGATGAGAATAAAGGGAAAATCTCCCTCTAATCTCGCTTCTATACCGGATTTTGTGGCTTTAAAGGGAAATCCTCCCTCTATTCTCCATCCAATTGGGGTCTGCCCTCTAGTCCACTTGATTTAGAGGGAGCTTTTCCCTCTAACACTTCGAAAAAACGAAAGAGCAGTCAATTAAAGAGCGCTTTTCCCCTTATAACCCCATAAAATGTATAAGTTTTCCGAGCTTGTCGGAGGTATGAAGTTTTTATTGGCGATTAAACCTACCTCATGCTTCCGAAGCGGCTTTGCTTTGCAAAGCCGGAGGTCGCTCATCTTCGAGAGTCCGAGGGTAGAGGTTTTCTCATTATTATAGAGTTTAAAAGTATCCCTCCTCTAGAAAGCGACGATTGGATGTCAAAAACGCCCGGTGAGCTGCAAAACGGGCAGGTGTGTCGGCAGGTGGGGCGGAAATGTAACGGACATTCTAGAACCTTAGCCGTCTGTTTTTCGTTAGCCACGATTGTAACGGACAAACGCGACTCTTAGAAACTCAAATGGGGTGGGATGCCTCTGATTTGAAGCTGTAAGAGTCGCTGATGTCCATTAGAATTTCAATTTGTTCGATTTCTCGCTCTAAGGGTCGCTGGTGTCCTTTACAATTTCGGTAGCCGGGCGTGGATTTCGTACGAGGCAAACAAGATCGCCGACAGGCGTTTTGCGCATGCTTGGGCAAGGATGCGCCTGACCTGTCTCTCTAACAGACATCAGTGACACTAATTGCGCCATTTTTGGTGAACACGAATTGTAACGGACAAGTTGGACGTTATTGGGCTGAATGAAGCAAAATAGGGCCCGAATGTTGCGAATAAGGTCGCCTGTGTCCGTTACAATTTAGAAACCTTGCAAAACGGATGGATAACGTCGTTCATGAGGCTGTCTATTCACTGTAGATAAGAACG